>VGWY01000122.1 GCA_016873575.1 Nitrospira sp.
AATAGAGATAGAAACTGTCATTGCGAGTGAAGTTGCGAGGCGATGCCGAAGCAAACCCGGAGCGAGATTCCTCACTTCGTTCGGAACAAGCTCCGCAATCTCGCCTTTTTGCAAAGAGATTGCCACGCACCCTTCGGGTGCTCGCAATGACAAACATATCAGGGTGTTAGATTGTCTATCTCTATTTTTCAGTTTTATCATAATTGTAGATATAACATATTAGAGGTATAATAAGTGCCATGATCATGAACACATTCAGCATATTTGATGGAATTGGCCAGAAGCTCGAAAGGAGGCTCTGGAGAGAAGGCATCCTTACATGGAATCATTTCCTTGAAACAAAAAACCTCCCGTTTATGAATCCATCAAGAAAGAAACACTTAGATGAGTCACTCTTTTCAGCATACACCAACCTTACAGAGGAAAACGCAGAGTACTTTACAGCAACCGTTCAAAGAAACGAACACTGGAGATTATTTGATGTCTTTAAGGACGATGCCGTCTGCCTTGATATTGAGACAAATGGTTTCCCTGCTAACAGAGGTGGCCGTGTAACAGTTGTCGGTATGTATGATGGGAAGGAATATAAATGCTTCGTAAGAGGGGAAAATCTTTCAGCAGAGGTGCTGAATGAAGAACTTTCAAAATATAAATATCTCATAACATTCTATGGCTCTGTGTTTGACATCCCATTCCTCAAGACATGCGTGAAAGGGCTTCGATTTGATATTCCACATTTTGACCTCTGTTTTGCTGCAAGAAGACTCGGCTTAAAGGGTGGGCTCAAGAAGCTTGAACCATGCTTTGGTATCCAAAGACCTGAAGAGGTAAAAGAGATGAATGGTTATGATGCAGTCCTCCTCTGGAATGAGGTAAAAAAGGGAAACAGCAATGCACTCGATTTGCTCTTGCTTTATAATAGAGAGGATACGGTAAATCTCTTTGACATGGCAGATAGTATCTACCAGAGACTGAAAGCCTCAACAGGTATTGAGGAATATATATAATCGAAAATCCAGATGTCAAAGCACAAATCTCAAACCTTTATTTTTTCCTTACCAAATGGGGAGAGTGTTCTCAGCTTTTGTATGATAGATGGCATAACTTCGATGACCTTGTCTATCTCAGCATCTCCATTATAGCGGCTGAGCGAAAATCTAATCGAACCGTGTATGCAGGTAAAAGGTACTCCCATCGACCGTAATACATGGCTTGGTTCGAGGGAGCCTGAGGTACACGCTGACCCTGATGAGGCGCATATACCGTACTCATTGAGTCTGAGGAGGATTGCCTCTCCCTCTACATACTCGAAGCTGATATTTGTTGTATTCGGAAGACGATGTTCTATGTCGCCATTTACCCTTGCATCAGGACAATTCTGAAGTAAAGTCCTCTCCAGTTTATCTCTGAGGGAACTGAGATAGACGATTTCTTTATCGAGGTTTTGCATGGCGAGTTCACAAGCCTTTCCCATGCCGATAAGAGAGGCTACATTCTCTGTGCCAGCCCTTCTTCCGTTCTCTTGATGCCCACCGATGATATAAGGATAAAACCGTGTACCTTTTCTGACATAGAGTGCACCAACCCCTTTTGGAGCATGTAACTTGTGTCCGGAGAGGGAGAGCATATCCACTGGAAGTGTTTTAACATCTATGGGGATCTTCCCAACTGCCTGAACAGCATCCGTATGAAAGAGTATCTTTCTCTCCCTGAGGATTTCACCTAATTCATGTATGGGAAACATAACTCCTGTTTCATTATTCGCATACATAATCGAGACGACTGCGGTATCTTCATCAATTGCCTTCATGAATGCTTCTATATTGAGCCTTCCGAGACTGTCAACCGGCAGGAATGTAACACGATATCCCTTTCGTGCAAGATGTTTGCAGAAATTCCGGACTGCAGGATGTTCTACCCTTGTCGAAACTATATGTCTTTTCTGGGGAAATGTTTCCACTGCATTCATGATAGCGGTATTATCACTTTCTGTGCCACAACTCGTGAATATGATCTCATCCAACTCTGCACCAATGAGGGCTGCAACCTGAGCCCGTGCTTCTTCTATCTTTTTGTAAAGCTGTCCCCCAAAGGTATGCATGCTTGATGGGTTGCCATAAAGGTCTCGCAGATAGGGAAGCATCTCATCAAGAACCTCAGGAGCTACAGGAGTAGTTGCATTGTTATCGAGATAGATTGGGTTCATCCTTCCTCCACAATAATATCCGCGCTGACAAGTTCCCTTAATTTCTCCTCAATACCTTTCAGAGTAACATTACCCATGGGACATGCAACACACATTGCCCTGAAGCCAACGATAACCCTGTTCCCATCAATATCAATAAGCTCTATATCTCCTCCATCACCCTGAAGGCGAGGCCTGATTTCTTTTTCTATGACCTCCTGTATAAGCGCAATCTTCTGGAGATTGGTCAGTTTTTTCAGTGCCTTTGGTTTTTCAGGCACTGCCTTTACAGCCCATATATCCTTGAGGATAGCTTCAATATCAGGTATGCATGTGCCACAGCCTCCTCCTGCCTTTGTATAGTTGGTTACTTCTTCAACTGTTGTAAGGTGATTTTCTATGGCAACCTTCCGTATCTTTTCTTCTGAGACATTGAAACACTCACAGACAATTTTTTCTTCTGCTTCAACAGGCTTTTCCTCTCCCCTGTAATTTGCTATTGCTGCCTCAAGAGCCTCCCTCCCCATGACAGAACAGTGCATCTTTTCCTTTGGAAGGCCACCGAGGTAATCTGCAATATCCTGATTGGTAACTGTGAGGGCTTCGTCTAAGGTTTTTCCTTTTATGATATCTGTAAGTGCAGATGAGCTTGCTATGGCAGATGCACATCCAAAGGTCTGGAACTTTGCATCAAGTATCCTATTTGTTTCCTTGTCAATCTTGAGAAAGAGCTTGAGGGCATCTCCGCAGATGATGCTGCCGACGTCGCCGACAGCGTCAGGATTTTCTATTTCACCAGCATTTTTTGGATTCAGGAAAAACTCTTTTACCTTCTCCGTATAATCCCACATGCCTTATTTTTTAACAGAGTTGGAAACTTAATGTCAAATCGTTCTGGGGATGAAAATGCTAAAGTTCAGAAGTGCACAAAAAGGGAAATTTCACTTATGGTAATTACACTATTATCTGAATGGATTCTTAATAACCATACCTTTAATATTATGCTTATCAGAAAGGTCTTCGGAAAGAATCGTTTTTGCCCCTCCGGCAAGAGCCGACGCAACTATGAGGGAGTCCCAAAAAGAATATTTGTATCTTTCATGTAACTCAATCGCTTCAAATATAGTCGCCATAGTATTTATGACAACATCCCATTTTGAGAGCTTCCTTAGAATATCCTCTGCTAACGCTATATCCAACGGCATCGAGATTTTTCCGGTTACGGTAACAAAGAACTCCTGCAGGGTCTGCGTGCTTAAAATCCCGATGCCTGAACGCCAAAGATCTTTCATGACATTTAATGCAATTTGATGTTTGTGCCCTGCATCTATGTCATAGGCATATACAAGCACATTTGTATCCACAAACACCTTATCTCCGCTCATGCAATTCCTCACGTGAACAGGGCATGCGCCCGCCAGTGCCAAGATGAATCCCTTGTTCCATACGTCTGATTTCTGTTTCCATCGCTTCCTTGTATCCCGTATCCTTCCTGATCTTCTCTTCGAGGGATTCCCTTATTAACGCGCTGAGCGATTTCTCTTCCTTAAGCGCCAACACCTTCGCCTTTTTCAGTATTGACTTGGGCAATGACAGCGTAATATTCTGCCTTTCCATACAGACCTCCTTTCACATTTTCACATAATTATGTGTACCACACATTTACGTGATATGTCAAATGAAACATTCATGTCGTCAGGTCGGCACAAAGGGGAATGAAAATAATCCCCCTTAACCCCCCTTTATAAAATGGGGGAAAGGGGGGATTTGAAAGGTATTTTTATATACGGTGTCTGACCCCCAAAAATTGCATGTTTACACAAGTTGAAGATATTCATACGCGTTTTGCGATTTTGTTAAGTTCATCATCGAAGGTAAAAAGATGATCCCCTCTGCCCGTGGATTTTGCATATAAAATGCAATCAACGATATCAAGTCGCCCTTCTGAAAAAAGGGATAATGCACGGATGATCTCTCTCTGGTCGTCATTTGCAATCCCCTTATAGTGCAGAATATCGATCAGGCTTTCGGCAGCCTTGTCTTTAGGAACCAGATATATCTTTGTCAGGACATAGATGCATTCCACAACAACACTTTCAAGGATTACGGCCCTTATGTTGCCGTTTTTAACGTTGTCAAAAAAGTTCTTGGCCTTTGTGTAAAGAGAGGCATCATCTTTTACAAGATAACGGATTATAGTGTTGGTATCAGGAAGACTTCTTGCCGGTTTTTTCACGGACAGCCACCTCCCATGCCCTGTCTTTCATCTGTTTCATGGATACGCCCGGCTTGACATTCCTGGCGTATTCACCGAGTGAACCGGCTGCATCCCGAACCGGCTTCACAATGATGGTATCATCCTCTACCTCGAAATAAACAGTATTGCTTTTGAGCTTCTTGCGAATTTCCTTCGGAATGGTAACCTGTCCTTTACTTGTGATCTTTACTGCTACGGTTGTCATCTTTAAATCACCTTACCTTTCCATTAAGGTATTACTTATTAGAATAGTAATACTTATAGGCATTTTTGTCAATATGCATGCCTGACATTACTGTATCCCTTTAAAGATCCTCCGCCCTTCCCTTTAAAAAAAGAGGATTTTTTACCTGCTGGTAACAATCAAAATGAAGCCAAAAGTAACAATAGGTGCATAGTCAAAATCCGTAAAAAGACAGACGTATCCGGCAAACGGTGTCAATAACCGTGTCTGACCCCCAAAAATTGACACATTTGCTGATACTATCTTTATCTGCTATTATTTACTAAGGAGTTCATAAGTAATGTCACGTTGTATGTCATTCCCGCTTGTCGGGAATCTTTCTGAAAGAAGGATTGCGGACAAGCCGCAATGACAGAAATCATTAAAAGGATGTGGGTTTGCTTATGGTCTTATTAGTATGAGTAACTTGAGGTTGCGATGAAATTCACGAAAGGGAGTCCGATGTTAAAGATTGGGATTATCGGAGGAAGCGGTCTTTATAACATCCCGGGGCTTACCATCAGAGAATATAAAAAGATTACAACTCCCTTTGGTAAAGCTGTAGAAAAATACATAATCGGTGAACTTTCAGGAAGAGAGATTGTATTTCTTCCAAGGCATGGCTTACAACATCGTATCCCTCCGCATAAGATAAACTACAGGGCAAATATATGGGGATTCAGGGAACTCGGTGTGAAAATGATTCTATCAATAAATGCTGTAGGTGGGATAAGTCATGCAATGAAGCCCGGGACAATCGTTGTTCCTGACCAGATCATAGACATGACAAAAGGGAGGGATTCCACCTATTACGACGGGGATGAAGTTGTTCATATTGATTTCACCGAGCCATTCTGTCATGAATTAATGGCATTGATTTTGAAAGCAGGCAAAAAATCAGGAATAACTGTAAAGAAATCCGGAACATACATATGTGTCAACGGTCCAAGGCTTGAAACAAGGGCAGAGATAAAATTTTTTTCAACTATCGGCGCAGATATCGTGGGGATGACATTGATGCCCGAGGCAACTCTCGCAAGAGAAGCAGAGATTTGTTTTGCAAGCATCGCTGTTATTACAAACTATGCTGCTGGTATAGCAGAAAAAAAACTTACTGTAACCGAGGTTAAGGAAGTTATGGGCAAATCAATTGAGAAAGTAAAAATTCTGTTACAAGAAGTTTTTTATCTTACACCTCACGAAAGAAAATGTGCTTGTAAAGAAGCCTGTAAAGAAGCACGGATGTAAATAGGGTATGGAGACCATTCTTGTCATAGAAGACAAAGAATCAATGGCTGAGATGCTGAAACAGACTCTTGAATCCGAGGGCTATAAGGTCATCTGTGCCAGAGATGGCAGAGAAGGGATAAAACGACTCAAAGAAAACAGAATAGACCTTGTGTTAACTGACCTCAGGCTCCCTGAAAAAAGTGGTATTGATATTCTTAAGGTATCAAAGGAAGAGAATCAGATCATGCCTGTCATTGTCATGACGGCATATGGTTCCATCGAAGAAGCTGTTGCTGCAATGAAAAGCGGTGCCTTTGACTTTATTACAAAACCTTTTGATACAGACCACCTCCTCATGTTAATCAAGAGAGCGCTCGAAACACAGCGGCTTTTCACAGAGAACATCCTGTTAAAAGAAGAGGTTGCTTTAAAACTCGGGTTGCCGAGGATTATAGGAAAAAGTGAGCAGATAGTAAATGTTGCACAAATGGTGCAGAAAGTCGCACCTACAAAGACAACCGTGCTCTTGTTAGGCGAAAGTGGGACAGGAAAAGAACTTTTTGCAAGGGCAATCTATAACCTGAGTCATAGAAAGAATTATCCATTTGTTCCCATTAATTGCGCAGCGATACCGAGAGGACTCCTCGAATCAGAGCTTTTTGGTCATGAAAAGGGTGCATTTACAGGAGCTGATACAAAGAAGCTCGGTAAGTTTGAGCTTGCCGATAAGGGAACAATTTTCCTCGATGAAATAGGCGATATGGATCTGACATTGCAGTCAAAACTTCTCAGGGCAATTGAGGAGGGTGAAATAGAGAGAGTGGGAGGCATTAAGGGCATTCAGGTTGATGTAAGGATTGTTGCAGCAAGCAATAAGGATCTGGAAAAGGAGGCTGAAGATAAGCATTTCAGAGAAGATCTTTTCTACCGATTGAATGTATTCCCGATCAGGATCCCTCCATTGAGGGATAGAAAAGAAGATATCCCTTTGCTGGTGGAATACTTCATGAATAAATATTGTACCGATATAAAAACTTCTCTGAAAAGCATTTCAAAGGAGGCGCTCGATGTACTGATGCACTATCCATGGAAGGGTAATGTCCGAGAGCTCGAGAACACAGTAGAGCGTGCGATCATCCTTTGTGATGGCGATGTCATTACACCCGAACATATAGTCCTGCGGCAGCAATCAACCCTTGAGTCTGCAATGAGGTCTCTCCCTATGGAAGGTACTCTTGAAGATGTATCCAAGGAGGCACTGAGGATAGCTGAATCTCAGCGTATTATGAAAGCCCTGAAGACAACAAAAGGAAACAAAAGCAAGGCAGCCGAAATCCTTCAGGTAAGTTACAAGACATTGCTTACAAAGATTAAGGAATATGGGATAGAGGCTTGACAGTATAATTACAGTAGAATTATCATAAAAATGGCTGTTACGAAAAGTTTAATCCTGATTACGCATGAAAAGAAACCCTGAATTCGAAATCCGAAACATTTGCAATTCAACTTTGAAAACTGTTGTGATTTTTTGTAATGAAACTCTCATGTCGACAAGTCGGCACAAAGGGGAATGAAAATGTCATTCCCCGATTTAATCGGGGAATCCAGAAAGACATGGATTCCGTATCTCGAAGCGAGTCCCGAAGCGGATCTCCGCGCAAGGTCGCTCCGACTTCGCTGAGAGTCGCTCCGACAAGTGCGGAATGACGGGAAAAAGAATTTTCAGGTAAAAATGTAGGGTTTCTGAGAAGTTAGACGGGAGAAGTAGAGAGGAACTATCATGTCAGGACATTCCAAATGGGCGCAAATAAAACACAAAAAGGCCCATGTTGATGCAAAAAAGGGGAAGGCATTTACCAAGATCGTTAAAGAGATCGCTGTTGCTGCAAGGCTTGGCGGCGGAGACCCTTCTGGAAATCCGAGATTGAGAACTGCAATAGAAAAAGCAAAAGAGGTAAATATGCCCTCTGAAAATGTAAAGAGGGCGATTATGAAAGGTACAGGCGAACTTCCAGGTATGACTTACGAGGAATTCAAATATGAAGGGTATGGTCCTGCAGGAGTTGCCATCCTGTTAGATGTCCTTACAGATAACAAGAACAGGACACTATCTGAAGTGAGACAC
>VGWY01000123.1 GCA_016873575.1 Nitrospira sp.
CTCGGCTATCACCTCTCGATGGTAGAGGCATATGCAGGGGAAAACATGAATGATAATTACATAAAGTTCTTCTTCAAAGGTGGGGGAGCCGCATATGACAGGAGATTAAGAAGGGTTAGACTTGTAACAGAGATTTTGAAGAAAATAGGCTTTAAGATAAATCTTAAAGAAGATGTGATAAATGCTATCCTCACTAAATATAAACAAACAGCTATCGAAGAGAAATTAGAGATCCTCGGCAGAATGACGGTTTATACCAAACAACTGGATATGGTCTTGTTCAATGATGCTATAACTGATATGTATATTGAACAATTCATCAAAGAGCACATTAAACAGTAAATGCCTTCGAGTATCGAGTAGGTTAATCTTCTCCATTTCCCCTCTTTGGCAAAGAGGGGTTAGGGGAGATTTTATTAATCATAATCTGCTCCATATCTTTTCTAAAACTGCATCAATCTGCCCTAATACCTCTCTATCTGAAAACCTTAAAATAGTTATTCACGCTCTCCTCATATAATCATCTCTCGTCTTGTCTTTTTCTCTTCCCTCAGCGCTATAATGTTGCCCGCCATCAACTTCTATAAATCCCCCTCAGTCCCCCTTTATTAAAGGGGGATTTAGGGGGATTGGACAATAAAAATCAGCAATGTAGTTGTCTATAATCTTCTGCCTGTAAAACTGAAATCCATTTAATTGTTTACCCCTAAGTTTTGACCATAGCAACATCTCTGCATCTGTCATGTTTCTTCTTAAGTTCCTCGATATTTGTTTAAGACTTTTATTATACGAAAGCATATCTATTCCCAAGAGTTTTCAAATCCCCCCTTACCCCCCTTTTCTAAAGGGGGGATTACCAACAAGTATACTTTTTAGGAAGATTTTACCCACTCACTTCCATGAAGAACCAAAATTAATTTTACAGTCCTTTAATAATTTTTATTATATAATTATCAACCGGCGCATAATTATCCGTTAATATGGGAATATCCTTTTTTATTTCCTTGGTCCACAGGTGTTTTAGATATTCATTTAATTCAGGATTGCTATTTTCAAAGGAAGGTTTTTTCTTTGATTTTAGCGCTATAAGCATTATATTTTGCACTAATGAACCTTCGCGGAAGTCGTTAACAGGAAATAGATATGCTTGAGGGAATACATTCTTAAACGTTGCATATTCAGCCCTCAGAAATTTCCCTTTTTCTCCTTCTATTGAAGAAATAATATTGATCAGAACCACGCCATCATCATTGAGCGTTTCATACATCTTCTTGACCATTTCTCTTGTCGTCAGTTGATAGGGTAAAGTATAAAAAGTGCTGAAGGCGTCTCCAAAGATTACATCATATTTGTTTTTTGTTCTGTTTAAAAATGTTCTTCCATCTTCGTGATGTATTGCTAATCTCGGATCATCTTTAAGATTGAAATATTGTTTGGCTAATTCTGTCAGCATAGGATCAATTTCTACTACGTCAAGTCTTGCATCAGGAAATTTTTTAAAATAATCCTTCGGGTATGAGTACCCTGCCCCTCCGATCATTAAGGAATTTTTTAAGTCGGGGTTGAAATGCATTGCCAAACGATAATATTTTGTGTATTCAATAACTAATTCATCATCCTTATCCAGAAACATAGCTGATTGTACTTCTTTCGGATTTGTTACCATGTTCAGTGTTGGTCTGTTTGTCTTTTCGTCTATGCTTTTATATATCAAAACCCTGTTGTACTGTGTATCAACATCTATAAAACCTTGCTTTTTTAAAAATGTATTGTAGGAATTTACTGCCAGAACACATATCACTAAAAAGAGCATGATTGAGATTTTTAATATAAGAATACTTTTACGATAGGCAAGGAGAGAAGTAAACACTAATACGATAGAAAGGACAAGAAGAATGTTTGAGCTTCCGAAATAGGCAATAAGAAAAAAACCTGCCAAGAATGTTCCGGCAATACTGCCGATTGTAGAAATCGCATAGAGACTGCCAACAGTTTTCCCGGAACTGTCCAGATCTTTTATTTTAAGTCTGACAGCATAAGGCGTGATCATACCCAGCAATACACTTGGCAGAGCAAAAAGGATTAAAGTTGCAATGGTCGCATTGAGATGGATATTAACAATATTGTTCTGGAGAAAATCGAGCACCATTGATTTTAATAAGATAATCATTCCAACAGAAATTGCCGAAATAAAAATTATCATTGAAAATATCTTATAATCTGGTTTCTTATCTGCTATTCTTCCACCCCACCAATAGCCAAGGCTTAAACTTCCCAATATGATTCCGATTAGACTTGTCCAGACAATAATCGATGTTCCTACGTAAGGAGCAAGAACTCTTGAACCAACAAGCTCAAGGATCATTACTACAGCCCCGCAGATAAATACAATGATTTCTAAAATATATTTTTTCATAAGCTGCATTATCTCAATTGCATTATTCTCTAATGCGTATACCTTCAGTGAAAGGCGGGATATCATAACCCCACCTTGCCTCCCCTTAAGTTAAGGGGAGGAATAACCCCCCTTCATCCCCCCTTAAATTAAGGGGGGACAGAGGGGGGTTACTCTCTCCGCCAATTTGGTTAAGATACTGCTTATATCAATCAATATCTCATGGTTCCAAAATCGCATCACTTCAATACCCTGAGCTTTTAGATACTCTGAACGAACCGCATCATATTCCCGGTTCTCGTTCTCAATGTGCTGTCCGCCATCCAATTCTACGGCAAGCTTCAGAGTCGGACAGTAAAAGTCTAAGATATAGGGGCCAATACTGTACTGACGGAAAAATCTCATTCTATAAAACTGCTTATTTCGCACATGCGCCCAGAAGGTCTTTTCCGCTTCGGTCTGATTGCGCCTCAGCTCTCGTCGCCTTTGCTTCAATGCCGGGTCATTCCTTAAGAATTTCATAACTCTCCATTGCCTACTCTTACTAATAAGTACACAAGTAAGCGATCAGATTTACATAACTCCCCCTCGCCCCCTCTTAGATTAAGAGGGGGTTGGGGGGGTGTTACTTAATTCACAAATGTCGTCATACTTATGAACTCCTTCTTGCCTCCCCTTAATTTAAAGGGGTAGGGGAGGATCCACATAATTCCCATAAGAGATTTAAATATTTATAATAACAAAATTAGGCCGCAACGATGTCCAGGCAGGTCTTTGCAGGGTAGGTCACTAAAATCTTTCTGAAACTCTTAAAAGTGTAAGCGAAAAGACCCCATCTGCAGATGATCAGGTGTGGCTTGCCTGGATTGGCCATGAGCAGGGCCATATCCTTCATTGATGGGGTACGGCAATAGGGAATAAGATGTGTGTGATAGGTGCCGATTATCTCTTGCTTATTAAGCCCTAACCAGTTGTCGAGATTCCTGCCTATCATCTGGTAGGCTTTCACATCGAAACTCAATTCTCTAAAATTCCGTGTTTTAAAAAACCCCTTTTCTTCAAGGATGGCGTTTTCTGTCAGGTCTTCTATATTGGCCCCCTCTCTTTCAAGACGTCCATGAAGAAGGCCAAAACGTTCTTTCCTCTCCCTCTCGGAAAGACTGAGTTCCTGTTCAAGGATCTGATTGATATGTTTTGGTATGGTAACCTTTTTCAATGGCCATTGTTTTTGAGAGACCTCAAGCCAGCCGATTGCAATAAGCCTTTCCACCTCATTTAGGGTTTCCTTCATGGCTTTACTGAGATTTTTGTCAGCTATAGGATGATAGAGGGCAACCTGGTAAGGAGTCAGATACCCATCTAAGGGATCTTGAAATGCCTTGAAAATATATTCTGGAACTTTTAATTTATCATTTTTGCCAGTCCTAACGAGAATCTCTGCTGGTTCCTCAGGGAAGAATTTTTTTACAAGATCAATAAGTCTCTGGAATACAGCATAGGGTATATCGTGGTAGAATCTCATGCAATCTTACTTAGTGTCTGTACATAATTCTGTACATAATAAGGTGGTATTTTGAATAGCAATTTATAAACAGACACTACTTGATATCCGCCTTATTAGCCCTTTTTATGTCTTTCTGGAGGTTTATTCTTTTTGGATCTTCTTAGCCAGTTGCCTATGTTTAACCCTATAAGTAGCGCGCCCAAAATAAGCAAAAACAATATTATGTATTCCAGCACCAATTCTTTACTCCTTGAAACTTTTCAATATTTATTAATCGATACGATATACCCGTTCCTGACTCCTGAGTCAAATCCTGCTATTGCTACAGAATCTCCCTCAGAGGCATTCTGAACCACGATAGATCCCGTATATCGTCCTGCTTCATTCAGAAGGGTAAGCTTGTCGCCGGGCTGGACGCCATGTCTTGTCCCCAGACCAAAGGCAATTTCGTACCCTTCCACTCCTGCACTGACTCGATAGACCTCTGCCTTTCCTTCTTGAGCGAGGAGATGTTCTATTTTCCTGGAGAGATAGAATACTGTGCCAAAAGAGAGTCCTATAAAAGGCAAACAAAAGACCACAATCCACCAGGGGGGAATACCTGAACTCCGCTGAATGAATGACTTGAAGCCCTGGCGAATACTGAGATGGTCTTGATAGACTTTAATCAGAACGACAGGCGCCGGCTTTTCAGGTTCTGGTTTATACCCCTCAGGGGTTACCATTAATCGGTATTCTCCCGGTATGATATCAGGACTCACCGTTAAACGCCCTATCCACATAGCTCCCCCAAACCAGATCCCTGTTCGAACCTCGCTGAAGGAAAGCCGTATAAGATCCGAAGTGCTTCTATAGGTCAGCTCCTCGATGGGCACTTTTTTCTCCAGTGGGCCTGTAATCTCCAGAGTTGCCCCTGGCAGGACATTGAAGACATTTAAAGGCGTTCTGAACTTGGCCTGGCATGAGTCAAGGAGTGATAAAGCAACGATGAATAGACAAAGAGCTGCTGTCTTCTGGAAGAAACTCCTCCATTTTGAAATCCGGGCTAATTTGCTGTGCTCTCTGGTCAGCATCATTGGTATTTCATGGGAGACAGCAGGAGTTTTTTTCTGCCATGTTGCAGCAGCAGACTCTTTTGCTTTTTCTTTTTTCACCCTTTCCTTTTCGGTAGAGTGAGCTGGTATTTCAGGTTGTGTCTCCTTTGTTCTGAGTATTTTGATAACAAAGATTCCAAGAACAAGGGTGGGAATGAGCATCATGAAAAAGTATTTAAAAAAAACAATGGTAAATAATTCTGGTTCTTTACCCGCAAGAAGTATGCTTATGCACAATTCGGCGATAATCAGAATGTTCAGAACAACCTGTGCTATTCTCTGCCTTTTATTCACCTCTAAATTAATACTCCTCGTTGCATTTTACCATAAGTAAAAAGCCCCTGGTTTTAATCGATAACCAGGGGCTTTTCGCTAAACCTGCAGTTAAACCTGTATTCTTATTTCTTGTAAATATCGGTCTTGCTGATGTTCATTACACGCAGGGCCTTTCCTTCCTGCTTGTAGTAAATGCGGACTTCGTCACCTGAATCCCATGTCTTGTCAGGAAGGGCAAAGTACTCATCAGCTACTGTAAAGGTCTCCAGTGCCTTCAGCCTTTTGGAATAGATTGTAATGGTCTTCTTCTCCCTGTCAACTACAGGAAACTTCTTTGCTTTATCAGCTGCCTTATCATATACAAGTGGATCTTTCGGATCGACATTTTCCTTATGATCAATGCGATTATAATGGATAGTTTTGAAGTTCTGGGTTGCAGGATCGAAGACTGTTATATCTCCCTTTTTGGTATCGAGCTTCATCCGGTAGCCTGGTTTTGGCTCGGCTCCCATCTCAGCAAAGACTTTGGGAACCTCATATATCCGGGGAGGCAAAATGGTGTAATCAGGGTTTTTAGGGTCTTCATAATTCTTATCGGAGATTATAGTAAATACCCCTTTCTCCTTGTCATAGTCAACCACCCTTCCCTGATCCACTTTACCCAGTTCGCCGCAACCAACGGCAAGAGACAGTGACAGGACCGACAGCACTGCAAACAGGCCTATTTTCTTTATCATGGCATATCTCATTCTCATGGTTATGCCCTCCTTTTCTTCTCGGCAACTTCTCGCCTTGCGCCCTGTATCATCCTGAAAGCGATATAAAGAGCTAATACGGCCACGAGCCCGAGGATAAGAACCGTTGATGCTACATCCATCACTGCCTTCGTTCCTTCAATATATCTGGGGATGAGCTTCATGATAATAGAGATCATGCAGCCGATAACAGCTATGCCAAAGGCGATTCGTATTCCATACCCTTTTATATATTTGGTTGCAACAGTACCCATCTGTGCCCCGACAGAGGCGCCCACGAGCATGATCATGGCAGCAACAAGCTCGGTCCTCCCTTTATATGTATATGTGCCCGCACCATACAGACCGGATATCATAACCTCAAAGAGGTCTGTACCAACTGCTATGTGAGTAGGACAGCCAACAAAGTAGATAAGCATCGGCATACGGATCAGACCGCCGCCAATACCTAAAATGCCAGCCAACCAGCCGGTCAGGAAGCTGAGAAAGATAGGGAGCCATGCAGAACAGGTAAAACCGGCAGCTTTGAAGTGAACCATCGGGGGGATCTTGATTTTATGAAAGGTTTTGTGCCATTCAATACCGGTCGCTAATTTGCCGATATCCTTTCCTGCTTCCTTTGCCGCCTTTTCCTTCGCTATCCTCTTCTTCACATCAGTAAAGACCATCCAGGCGATAAGGAATAGAAGAATGACATACATCCAGCGGACATAAAGGTCCACCTTACCAATACGTTCCAGCCACATAATCATCTGGGCGCCAACCTCAAATCCTGCCACAGTACCGACGATCATAATTACGCCCAGTCTGTAATCAACATTACCGAATTTCCCGTGCCTCATTGTAGAAACTAGAGATTTCCCTGCCATGTGAGCAATATCTGTTCCGATTGCAAAGGCCATAGGGAAACCGAGAATATTCAGCCCCGGCGTTATCATCCAGGCGCCGCCCATACCAAAGAAGCCGCCTATTACCCCAACCCCCAATCCTAAAATAATGAGGCCGGGCCAGAATACGCTGACTCCCGATATAGGCATGAGAACATACAAGAATTCCATAATGTACCTCCTTTTTTAATTGATTGTCATTGCGAGCGAAGCGAAGCAATCTCAAGAGATTGCTTCGTCGAGTTCCCTCGCTTATCGCTCGGGACAAGCCTCGCAATGACAGACCATTTTAGTGTTCAGCCAACTCTCTTGAATGCAGGTCAATACCTATACGGCTCATAACCACATCTGCCAGAAGACCGAGAATCACTCCAACAATAGGAATGACCGCTACTGTAAGGAGAGCGAAATAAATATGACTCTCATTGTAGAGGTTGCTAAACCATGCCTCCCAGCCTGTAAATCTACGGGTGTCCGCAACGATAACGAGGGGAGTTGCCTTTTCTCCGGCTGCCAGGGCGATTTGAGGAAGCACTGCAATTAACATTATTGCCAAACCTGTTATCTTTACCCAAAGCTTGCGCATTCTTACCTCCTTTTTTTATTAATTATTTTGTTGTTTCTATCCCGAAAAACATTCTCAAACTGTCGTCTATCACCTCCTTATACTTTATTTCTCCGCATTTCTCCGCTCTATACTACTACCGAATTATGCTAACACTGCAGGGGGCATTTGCAACTACCTTTGCGGCTGTACTACCCATCAATGCCCTTGAGAGACCGGTTAGTCCTGTGCTGCCCATGATGATCCGGTCAAACTTACCCCCTTCTGCCCTTCTGATAATGTTGTTAGCAGGGACAACGCCTGCCTCAAGCACAGTCTCAACCGCAATACCTTTTTCATCAAAAATAGCCTTTGCCTTTTTCAGGGCAGCTTCTGCGTGGTCTTCCAGTTTATCCTGGATG
>VGWY01000124.1 GCA_016873575.1 Nitrospira sp.
TACGAGCTATGGCGAAGACAAAAGAAAAATTGAACAGGACTTCCGCCAGATACAGCAAAAAATGTTTGAGTATGCCAGCAAAGAAATGGTAACGCATAAAAAGACCTTAGAGACACAGACGCTTAAACTTTCAGAATGGAATCCCTTCTCTGATGAAGCATCATCATGGTTTGATCCGGAGTGGATGTTCGAGGTAAAGGATGGATTTGATATTGTGATTGCCAATCCGCCGTATGTAAGGCAGGAAGATATAAAACATTTAAAACCAAGCCTTCAAAAACAGGGTTTTGAAGTTTATAACTCCACATCAGACCTATACACCTACTTTTACGAAAAGGCTCATCAAGTTTTGGGCCAGCGAGGTGTTTTCTGTTTCATCTCAAGTAACAAGTTCATGAGGGCAAAGTATGGAGAGAAATTAAGAAGACTGTTGCAGGAGAACACAGCCCTTAAACAGATAATAGACTTTGGAGGGCATAAGGTATTTGAAAGCGCAACAGTTGACACCTGCATTGTGGTATTTGTGAAAGAGAAAAAAGATAATAATACCGTCTGTCTTTTAAACATTGCGGATGACTTCACTCCGCAGACAGACATACAGCTTTATTTTGCTCAGAAAGGCTTCTGTCTCCCGCAATCAAAACTCTCTGCACAACACTGGACATTGGCAGATGACAGTATTTTAAGGCTCAAAGAAAAGATTGAAAAAGCAGGAACGCCTTTGAAAGATTGGGATGTAAAAATCTATCGTGGCATAATTACAGGCTTTAATGAGGCGTTTATCATTGACAATGAGACAAAGGAAAGGCTATGTCAGGAAGACTCAAAAAGCATAGAAGTTTTAAAGCCAATTTTAAGAGGCAGGGACATTTCAAGGTATAGTTACAAATGGGCGGGATTGTGGCTGATAAAAATTGAATCGGGATGGACAAATAAAAACAGAGGCAAAAAAGACCCGGAAAGTTTCTTTAAGAACACTTATCCCGCCATTTATGAGCATTTGAAATCAATGGGCGAGAAGAAAGGAAAGGGCAAAGGTTTGTATCAAAGAGATGACCAGGGCGATTATTGGTGGGAACTTCGGGATTGCAATTATTATGATGAGTTTGAGAAGGAGAAGCTCATATATAGAGATGTCGGAGATAATTTATCATTTGCTTATGAGCAAGGAAAGTTATATGGAAACAATACGGTTTATTTTCTCAACACAGGCAATAAATATTTGCTTGCTGTTTTGAATTCTTTGTTGTTGAATTTTTACTATACAAAAATTTCATCCCAATTAGGCGATGCTGCGAGTAGGGCATTTACGATATTCATTGAACAACTCCCAATCCTAAAAATCCCAGAAACCAAGCAGCAACCCTTCATCTCCCTCGTTGACCAAATCCTCGCCGCCAAAAAGAAAGACCCCAATGCTGTCACATCTGCCCTTGAACGCCAGATTGATAAACTGGTCTATGAGCTATACGAGCTTACGCCAGAAGAGCTTGATATTGTGGAGGGAGTAAAATTACCATGAATTCTGATGATAGTTATGCAATAATATCTAAAACAATGAGGGCACGATATGATTACTAAAATGTTCCTCCACAATTTCAAATCGTGGGACAAGACGGGAGATATCCGGCTTGCACCGCTCACAGGCTTGTTTGGCACAAACAGTTCCGGCAAGACCAGTCTGCTTCAGCTTCTCCTTATGCTGAAGCAGTCGGCAGAGTCGGCGGACAGGGCGCAGGTCCTGAATCTGGGCGATGAGCGTAGTCTGGTTGAACTTGGGACATTCAAAGACATCCTATACAACCATAAAGGTGAATCAATTCTAAAGTTTGGATTCGAGTGGGCATTGAAAGAACGATTGTCTGTCCCTGACCCGGAACATAAAGGAAAGTTTATTTTTGAAGGGAACAAATTTGAGTTTCAATCTGAAATTGATGAAAATGGCGCGGGACGTCTTTCAGTTATTAAGCTGCTCTACAAGTTTGCCAGCCACTCTTTTATTATGAGGCGTTCGGCAAAATCAAAAAATGAATATTTGCTTGAAAGCCCCTCAGATCAATCCGTATTTAAATTGAAGAGAGCATTGGGAAGGGTTTGGAATCTGCCGGCTCCTGTTAAATGTTACGGATTTCCTGATCAGGTGAAGGCATATTATCAAAATGCCGGATTCCTATCAGATTTTCAGTTGGCCTTTGAGGAACTGATGGCTAATATTTATTACCTCGGACCCCTTCGTGATAATCCAAAGAGACAATATACGTGGGCAGGAGCTCAACCGGCTGATATGGGTCGTCGCGGGGAAAAGGTGGTCGATGCAATTCTCGCATCCAGAGAACGCGGGGAGAAGATTTCGCGAGGAAAGGGCCGAAAATCGCTCACACTTGAGGAATACGCTGCCTACTGGCTTAAGGAACTTAATCTGATTCATAGTTTTAAAGTGGAACCGATTACGCCGGAAAGCAATTTATATAGGGTCAAAGTTAAACGATCGGCTGATAGTGCTGAGGTCTTGATTACAGACGTAGGATTTGGCGTTTCACAGATCCTTCCAGTTTTGACACTCTGTTATTACGTGCCGGAAGGCTCAATAATACTGTTGGAACAGCCGGAGATTCATCTCCATCCTACGGTGCAGGCTGGACTTGCCGATGTGTTCATTGATGCTATTAAGAACCGGAAAGTACAGATAATACTTGAAAGTCACAGTGAACATTTGCTGCGAAGAATGCAAACACGCATTGCGCAGGAGAACATCTCGAATGATGATGCCGCTCTTTATTTCTGTGAAATGCGCGATGGAACTTCCGAGCTAAGGCATCTTGAAATAAACCTGTATGGAGAAATAACCAATTGGCCTGAAGGCTTTTTTGGCGATGATTTTGGTGAAATGGCAGCGATGACAAAGGCAAAATTGGAAAGGCTGAAAAAGACCGCCTGATGAAGGCAGTTGTCGTTGAGACAAATGTCATCGCAGTAGTGAATCAACACGCAGACCATGTTGATCATAATTGCATGCTTGCCTGCATAAATGCCTTGCAAATAGCCCAGCAGAAAAGAAAGATTGTGATTGATTCCGGCTTGCTTTTCTTCGAGGAGTATTTCAGATATGCAAGCCATTCAGGACAGCCGCGACTTGGAGATTTCTTTGTAAAATGGCTCTGGGACAATCAGGCGAATAACCGGCGATGTGAAAGAGTAAATATCACTCCGTCAGATAATGATCCGGACAATTTCGAAGAATTTCCCGATGATCCGGAACTTCAGGGATTTCATAGAGATGATAGAAAATTCGTAGCAGTAGCCGTTGCCAGCAGACAGAATCCAAGTATTCTCAATGCTGTTGACACTGATTGGTGGCATTTCCGTAACCAATTGAGCAGACATAATATTTCAGTCCAATTCTTATGTCCGCAGTTGATGAACAATGAATGAAAAGAAAAAAGGGACGGGTACATTATCTCGTGGGCAGAAATAGGAGATAGAGATTGTGGAGGGGAAAGGGGTAAGTAATCAGTGATAGCAAATAATATCTACAATATATATTCTGACGAATCGCGTGTAGAAAACAGGGACTCAAAAAACATGGTTATCGGCGCCGTAGAGATTTTTAGGAAAGAAAAGCCAGTTATTGTTGAGGAATTAAAAAATATATATAAAGAGCATCAGTTTGTTCATGAACTTAAATGGACAAAAGTTCATAATAAGTTTTTGCCCTTTTATAAAAAGTTGATAGATTATTTTTTATCCAATCCTTCCATGCGGTTCCGCTGCATTATTGTTGATAAGACAAAGGTGGACATTAAACAATACCATGACAATGATGAAGAGCTGGCATTTTTTAAGTTCTATTATTTACTGCTTAAAGAAAAACTTCTTAGTAATAATGAGTATTATATTTTTTTTGATAAAAAACCTACGAGAGACAGACATAGGGCAAGGGCTCTTCATTATTACCTTAATTCTTATATTTTATGGAATAAGAAATCATGCAACATTAGACATTTTCAGGCAATTGAGTCAAAGGACAATTTATTGATTCAGTTTACAGATTACATGGTCGGGCTTATGGGATATACGTGTAATGAGGAGAGCAATGATAAAACAGCAAAAGAACAGCTTGTACAACATCTAAAACTTTGTTTGAGAAGAGAAGCTCTCTGCGCAACGACACCTCTGAGTGAAGGTAAGTTTAACGTGTTTGTATGGGAAGGCAAAACATGAAAAAAATTGTAGGTTTGGTTTTGCTGAAAACAGAGAATGAATACAGGAGAGAATATGAAAAAACATATCTCCACAGCAATTTTAATCTTCATGACATTCCGGTTGCGTTCAGTAAGCGTGACTTTGACCATATCTTTTTCGAGCCGTCCGGTTCCTCAATTGGCAATCAATTCAGTTTTCGTAGAGCTAAGAGAATGAATTTCATGAAAGAAATATTGTCTGGAGAAATTGATATCGAAATCATGTTTGAGCCTGATAGAGGTACCATCGCATTATTTTGCGAGGATTTAGAATGCGTTATGTATTTAAGGATTAGACCACGGAGCGGAACATTACAGGTTGGCACATTCTTTGATTTCGGGAAGGCGCATACACAGATGTATAATAAACAAAAAAAGAAATGTGTGCCTATTACGATTGAAGAATTGAAGGAAAGGATAAAAGATAAAATTTAAGGGCTGTTAGTTTGGGGCCAACAACCCTCTGGAATGCCGACAGCTTTACACTGTAAAGCTTAGTTATATGTTAACAAAAAATATAATCTTGGTTAGTTAATAATATTTATGAATTTATTAATTGTTATTATAACCTTGAACGCCAGATTGATAAACTGTCTATGAGTTGTACGACCTCACGCAAGAGGAGATTGAGATTGTGGAGGGGAGAAGATAAAAAGAATTGTAGAGTGTTATATAATAAAAATAGCTCTGGAGGTGTGATATGATGGAATTTAAGAGGATAACATTCAACAAAGATATTATGGGTGGACAAGCATGCATAAGGGGAATGCGGATTCCTGTTTCCCTGATAATAAATCTTGTCGCTAACGGAATGACTACAAAAGAAATCATCAAGGAATATCCTGACCTTGAACCTGAAGACATAAAAGAAGCTCTGCAATACGGCTCCTGGCTTGCCAAAGAGGAACTGCACCCCGCGTTTAATTAAGTCGCATGAAATTTATTGCTGACATGGGTATTTCCCAGACAACAGTCAAATGGCTAAAAGCGCAGGGCTTTGATGCCATACACGTGAGAGACCTAAGTATGCATCGTTCTTCGGATACCGAGATTGTTAAAAAGGCAAAGAGAGAAAAACGTATTGTCCTGACTTGCGACCTTGATTTCGGTGACATTGTTTCTGCTTCCGGTGAAAAATGCCCCAGCGTAATCATCCTGAGACTTGAGAATGAAACTCCCAATAATGTAAACAGCAGACTAAAGCAGGTTTTGAAAGAATCCTCAGAAGATTTGAAAAAAGGTGCCATAATTAGTGTAGAAGAAACAAGACATCGGGTTAGACCACTTCCCCTATGAAATACATTAAAGAGCGGAATCGGGGACGGTTCTAATTAGTCGAAATTAACAGCAACACAGCAACAGAAGCCCACCGCCCTTGAACGCCAGATTGACGAGATGGTTTATAAGCTTAGAAAAAAGGGGACAGGCACGTTATCAGACAGACAAAGGGCAGGAGATAAAGATAATAGAAGGAGATAAATGAAAATGATAAAAAGTCCGGAAATAAAAGTTAATCCTAACGTGCTCAAAACACTCCGCGAAAGTTCTGGATATACGGTTGAGGAGATAGCAAAAAAAATTAAGACCACTGTTACTAAAGTGCAAGAAGCAGAAAAGGGGATTGCCTCATTTACTTTGACTCAAATAAAAAAATTGGCTGATATTTATCACCGTTCCCTTGCTGCATTTTTTACAGACACACTCCCTGCAATAGAAGAGAGCGGAATCGGGGACGGTTCTAATTAATCGAAATTAACAGCAACATAGCAACAGAAGCCCACCGCCCTTGAACGCCAGATTGACGAGATGGTTTATAAGCTTAGAAAAAGGGGACAGGCACGTTATCAGACAGACAAAGGGCAGGAGATAAAGATAATAGAAGGAGATAAATAAAAATGATAAAAAGTCCGGAAATAAAAGTTAATCCTGACGTGTTGAAAACACTCCGCGAAAGTTGCCATTGTGGAGGGGAACGATTAAGAAATGCGGACTAAGAGACTAAACCTCATTGTTATTGCAGGGCCGAATGGAGCGGGCAAATCCACTACAGCCTCTTCATTGCTAAAAGGGACACTTGAGGTAACCGAGTTTGTTAATGCAGATTTAATAGCTCAAGGCTTATCCGGATTTCAGCCGGAAGGTGCAGTTTTTCATGCAGGGCGTGTAATGCTTGAGCGCATACATTATCTTGCAAAAAAGAGGGTTGATTTTGCTTTTGAGACAACATTGGCAAGCCGGACTTTTGCACCTTGGATTGCAGAACTCCTTAAAACAGGCTCCGCCTTTCATCTGGTTTTTTTATGGCTGCCAAATGAAGAATTTGCTGTTGAACGTGTGGCCGAGAGGGTACGCATGGGTGGACATAACGTGCCTGAGGAGACTATTCGCAGGCGATATCATGCCGGCATTGGTAATTTTTTCAGACATATATCGCCCTTTGGCAGACACATGGTTTTTTTATGACAATTCCGGGTCTGAGCCGTGTTTGATAGCGTACGGTGAGAAGGAGCAGGAATTGCTTGTCAACGACGCAGCTATTTGGCATAATATAAAAAAGAAATATGGCAGTAAAAGAAAAACATAGAGACAAAATTGCTGAAGCATTTTCCAATCCTGAAAAAATAACGCAGGCGTTGGCGAAAGGTGTACGGGATGCTTTATTAAAGCACAAGCAGGCGGGTAATCCTATTGTTGTTTGGCGTGACGGCAAAATTGTCTGGCTTGATCCTGAAGAAATTCCTGTATAGAATTAATAAATTGCAACCCTTATTTCTTTGCAAATTTCTTTCGGGAAAATAGAGAACAGCACAATGATGAAAAAGAGTAAAACAAGAACACAGGAATTTCATTCTGTGAAAGAGTATGAGAAAAAGTATTATCCGGAATCCTTTAAGAAACAATCTATTGAGATCAGCGATCCAAATACTCTCGGCACTGTTCTGGCAAGGGAATCCTTGAACAAGTTTAAACATCTGATCCAAAAGCAAAAGGTGTGCGTTTAAGGCAATATCCTCATACAAGGTGTGTCAGTCAGTTTGTTGATTTCGATACGAAAGCCCTACCTTTTCCGCTGCACACTCTCCCTGTATGAAACTCGATCAAATCGGCTTCTGGTCTGAGATTAAGCTTGAGATTATGAAAAAATAAGCATATTATTCGGCAGACAGATGGTAGGAGATTGAGATTGTGTAGGGAAAGGGGTAAAATATTTAAAGCAGGAGGTGGTTTAAATGAAGGTAAGAGCTACTTTTGTTAAAGACGGCAAGTGGTGGGTTGCGTGGACGGATGATGTGCCAGGCGCACTGACCCAGGGGAAAACAATTGAGGAAGCAAAAGAGAATCTCATTGATGCTATTCATGAAATGCAAAAACCTGTGGATATTTCTTCTCTGCCCAAGCGGGAGGTTGTTTTAGAAGAAATTGAAGTATGAAGAGTATGAAGAGAAAGGATCTGATCAGGCACCTGGAACGTTATGGATGCGTTCTGTTAAGAGAAGGTGCAAAACATTCCCGTTATATAAATCTTGCCAATACAAATAAATCAACAACGGTACCAAGA
>VGWY01000125.1 GCA_016873575.1 Nitrospira sp.
CACAGAAAAATGTCTGCTGCCTACGGTTGCCTCTCTGGGTTATGTGATGAGGGTATCTTGAAGCTATTACACGTGCAATTCTTGCCATGCATTATAATTATGCTGTCGAAGGGTGCTCTAACGTTTGATTTGCCGTAATTCTTCGACAAGCTCAGAATGACAGAAGTGCCCTTTTTTAGACTTTTGCAAGAGGCTCCAGATAATGTTACTAAAATTTTCTCTCTGTGCTCTCTGTGGCTTAATAAATCTATTTAAAAAAGCCTTACCTCTACAATCTCTCCTGTTTCTACACCTAATTTCCTCAAGGGGATTACAGCCATTCCATCTGCCTTAATCAAGGTTGTCATGAGCCCTGATTTGCCAAGTAAGGGTACTGCCCAGATCTCCCCATCTCTTTTCTCAAGATAAACCCCTATATGTTCCTCTCTCCCAGGACTCGATGAGATGTTTTTTGCGATTCTTGCCCTTATGATCCTTTGGTCCTGCTCAAATCTATTCTTCGATAAACCTGACAAGGTTCTTATAACTGGCATGATAAATACATTGAAACATACTGTAACTGCTGCAGGATGTCCTGGCAGGCCAAATATAGGGATATTATTTACAATGCCTCCTATCAATGGTTTGCCTGGCTTTAATGAAACGCCGTGAAACAGAACACCTGGTCTTCCAAGATCATTGATCACCTGTGCAGTAACGTCTCTTTTGCCAACCGAGCTGCCACCTGAAATCAATATGATACCTGAATCCCTTAAAGATTTTTCAACAATGTTTCTCACGATACTGTATTCATCATGAAATATGCCTTTCAAGAGAGGGATGGCACCTGCATTGGAGATTAATCCTGCAAGGTTATAGGAATTTATATCTCTCACCTGTCCGCGCCTTACAGGTTTATCAGGTGGTACTATTTCATCGCCTGTAGAGATTATTGATATCTTGATTTTTTCATAGACCCAGACATCAGTGATACCAAGGCCGGCAAGCACCCCTATATCCTGCGGCCTCAATGCATGACCTTTATTCAGGACAGACTCGCCTTTCTTTACATCCTCTCCAGCCTGTATTACATTCTCACCTGGTGCAACAGGCCTTACGACCTCTATCATCTCCTCATCTACCTGTTGTGCGTATTCAAGCATAATGACTGCATCTGAGCCTTTTGGAAGCATTCCG
The DNA here is from genome assembly GCA_016873575.1 of Nitrospira sp. Lineage (GTDB taxonomy): Bacteria > Nitrospirota > Thermodesulfovibrionia > Thermodesulfovibrionales > SM23-35 > VGWY01. The sequence continues at coordinate 1,177 of VGWY01000125.1, forward strand.
CCTGTTGCAATCCGTGCAACTTCACCTTTCCTGAGTTCAAAGTCAGGCTCTTCGCCCATGAATATCTCATACTTTACATTCAGATATGCAGGGATCCCCTCTGTGGCCCCAAAGGTATCAGAGGCTGATACTGCAAATCCATCAACGGTAGAACGGGCAAAGTCTGGAAGATCTTCCGGAGAAAGGACATCTCTAAAAAGGATTCGTCCCAATGATTCAACGATTTTTAGTCTTTTTTCAGAAGGGAGTTTCTGAGAGAGATTACTGAAGATTCGGTCGAGGGCCTCATCTGCAGGTATAACCTCTCCTCTGCCGAGCATGTCTTTCATAATATTTTATCCTTTAGCCTCTTGCAAAATTCATTTCATTGATTGTGTTTTAGCTGCAAACTTTAGTTTGCGGAATTTGTTTATTTGCAATGTCTTGTAAATCGCAGGCTAAAGCCTGCGGCTACCAAAATGGACTTTACAAGAGCCTCTTATCTTTTATTAAAGATATTCATCGTTTTATCCAGCCCATCAATAAGGATTGAGGCAACTGCATCGGAAGCCCTTTTGATAACCTCTTTTATTGAAGCTACCTCATCCTTTTTGAATTTCCTCAGGACATACTCTTCAGCAGGAATATCTATGTCCCGTCCTATACCAATTTTTAGCCTGATAAAGTCTTTAGAGGAGATGTTCTGTATTATTGATTCAATACCTTTATGACCACCTGATGAACCATTTCTTCTGATTCGGAGTTTTCCTGTCTCCATGTCAAGGTCATCATGGATTACAATAAGGTTTTTGGAAAGGAGGTGGAACCTGTTTAAAATATTTTCGATAACTACTCCACTCCTGTTCATGTAAAGGAGAGGCTCTATAAGAATTATATCCTCACCGCCTATGGAGCACCTTCCTATCCTGTATTGTCTATATTTTTCCTTTAAATCTATTTCATATCTGTGAGCAATCTCCTCAACGACCATGAAACCAATATTATGTCTGGTTCTTGAATATTTGATGCCAGGATTTCCGAGGCCTGCTACAATCCACAACTAACCCTCTGCCTCCTCTTCCTTCTTGCCCTTCTTGATTACCTCGGGCTCTTTCATCTCGGTGGGAGCAACCTCAACAGCAGGTGCCACTACTTCCTCAACAGCAGGTGCGATAACATTCACAATAACATCTTGTGGGTCTGTAAGAACCTTAATATCTTCACCAAGTTTCAGGTCACTGACATGGAACGATTGCCCTATTTCGAGTCCAGAGATGTCTATTTTAATATGACCAGGTATTTTGTCAGGCAGACATTCTATCTCTATCTCTCTCAGCAAATGCTGTAATATCCCACCATCCCTTTTTACGCCGATTGGCTCTCCAGCAGGGGTTATATGGACAGTAACCCTCACTTCTTCCGTGAGTAAGACCTCGAAGAAATCAGCATGGAGTAACTCGCCCCGCGTTGGTTCGAGCTGATAATCCTTCATAAGTGCCAGTCTGTTATCTCCGTCTGCAAATTGAAGGTTGACCATCACCTGTTCGCCTGCTGTTGTATTAATGAACTGTGCAAGCTCTTTTTTGGAAAATTTTATGGGGATAGATCCCCCACCTCTGTAAAGAATTGCAGGAATCATATCCTTTCTTCTGAGGGAACGTGCAACACCCTTCCCAACCTCTTCCCTTTTCTCAGCATGAATAGTGAATTTTTCCATTTCTTCCTCCTCTAATATCGTCAAATCTTAAACACAGAGATCACAGAGAATACATAATAGGCAACTTGTACAAGTTGTTATCTCAGCCTTCTCTGTGTCCTCTGTGGTTTATTCTTTATCACACAAAAAGCGAACTGATTGAAGACTCTTCATGAATCCTCCGGATTGCCTCTCCAAGGAGAGGTGCTATACTCAGAACAGTGACTTTGCTACTCTGGTCTTTTTTGCTGTTCAGGGGTATTGTGTCTGTGACGATGAGATTTTCAATGGCTGAATTGTTTACTTTTTCAACTGCAGAACCTGAAAGGACTGCGTGCGTGCAGGCAGCGATAATCTGCTTTGCTCCCTTGTCTTTCAAGGCTGTCACAGCCTGAGTGATTGTTCCGCCGGTATCTATCATATCATCGAGGATAAGAGCGGATTTCTGCTCAACTTCACCGATCACGTTCATTGCCTCGGAAACATTCATTGCTATACGTCTTTTGTCAATAATTGCGATAGAGCACTGAAGCTTTTTAGCAAAGGCCCTTGCTCTCTCAACACCACCTGCATCAGGAGAAACAATGACAAGGTCCGAGAGATTATACGTTTTTCGCACATAATCAAGCAGAACAGGCGATGCATAGAGATTGTCAACAGGGATATTAAAAAACCCTTGAATCTGTGCTGCATGAAGGTCTACAGTAAGTACCCGGTTAGCACCTGCAGCGGTTAATAAATCAGCGATAAGCTTCGCAGATATTGGAACCCTTGGCTGAACCTTTCTGTCCTGCCTTGCATAACCATAATAGGGCATGACAGCGGTTATCCTACTTGCAGAAGCTCTCTTCAGTGCATCTATCATTATCAGCAGTTCCATTAAATTATGATTTACTGGCATACAGGTTGGTTGTAAAACAAAAATATCAGTCCCCCGTACATTTTCATTGATATGCACCATAATCTCACCGTCGCTAAATGTTGCAACTGTTGCATTTCCAACAGAAATGGTAAGATATTGTGCAACTTCTTTGGCAAGCATCCTGTGTGCATTACCAGTAAAAAGTTTAATTCCCTCTGGCATTATACCCCCTTCAACTTTTAACTCCCGAATTCGCTGTGCAAATTCGGGTTGGCTGGGGCGGGAGGATTCGAACCTCCAGATGGGAGATCCAAAGTCTCCTGACTTGCCGTTTGTCGACGCCCCAATATAAGTTCAAAGTTAAAAGTTTACACTAATGTTTCAACAACCTTGTACCATCCACCATCAACAGAAGACTTTATTGCCTCAGCGGTTTTTTCTGCTGTATCTTTACTACGAAAGACCCCAAAAACAGTAGGGCCGCTGCCACTCATTGCAGAAATTATTGCTCCCTCTTGAACCATTTTATCCTTAATCTCTCCAACCACAGGGTATCTTTCAACAACAACCCTTTCGAGGTCATTATGAAGTATGGTATTCAGAGAGGCAAAATCCTGCTTATTCAGAGCCTGACAGAAAAGTTTAATATCAACAGGTTTTTTTGTCAACTTGCTGTTTTTGATCCTGTACATCCTGAACGTGTCGAGGGATGTATATGCCCAGGCAGAGGAGACAGCTATATCAGGCTTTACGAGAAGAATCATAAAGGGGTTGTTCATTTGCAGTGGTGTTATCTTTTCGCCTTTACCCTCCACAAATGCAGACAAACCGTTTATGAAAAACGGAACATCTGATCCTATTCCCATCCCTATCGAAATTAATTCATCAATCCTTAGTTTAAGTCTCCATAATATGTTAAGCCCTAAAAGAACTGATGCGGCATCGCTGCTACCGCCTCCGAGTCCAGCGCTAATCGGTATTCCCTTCTGTAAGCGTATCCTTGCTCCTCCCTTACAAGAGGTGTATTGTTTAAGCAAAGACGCTGCCTTATAAGCGAGATTGTCTTGAACAGGGATGTCTAAATCACCCATCACTTCTATGGTCTCTGAGGGTTCAAATATCAGGTTATCAAAAAGGCTGACACACTGCATCACACTTTGAATATTATGGTAACCGTCTTTCCGTTTTTCGAGAACTGATAGGAACCAGTTTATCTTTGCAGGAGCCCTCAGATGCAGGGATGAGGGATGAGGGGTGAGGGATGAGATGTTCATTTTAAATCTTGAATCTTCTTCTCTACACGTTCTTTCAGTCCTTCTTCTTTCTCATCGGATTCGATTGCCTTTTTGTAGAATTCCTTTGCCTGCTCCTTATGTCCCTGAGCATGATAGACATCTCCGATATGTTCGAGCACAACTGGATCGTCTTTTACCATTTCAGCCGCTCTGATGAGAATCTTTAATGCCTCATCATACTGCCCCAATTTGAAATAAACCCAGCCAAGGCTGTCCATGATATAACCACTATCAGGTTTGAGATCGAGTGCCCGTTTAATAAGTGAATATGCTTCTTCAAGGTGTATCCCCTTTTCAGCATAACTATAGCCAAGGTAATTGAGGGCATCTGCATGTTTTGGGTTCAACTCGATCACCTTCTTCAGGTATTTCACCATCTCGTCATGTCTGTTTGTTTTTTCAAATACTATGGCAAGATTAAAATTTAAATCATCATGGTCATGAAAACGGTTGAGGGCATCCTGTAAGACTGCCTCTGCCTTTGTGTAATTTTTCAGATGAAGATACGTAACGGCGATGTAAAGATAGATTTCAGGTTTTTCCTTCTCGAAGCTGAGTATCTCTTCATAAACAGCAATGGCTTCATCATCCCTCTTAAGCTTTGAATATAAATATCCGAGATGAAGGAATGCACCCAGATTCTTTGGCTCCTGTAAAATGATCCTCTTTAATTCAGAAATAGCCTCATCATTTCTCCCCATTTCTTCCAGTGATATGGCAAGATAGTACCTTATAGAAGTATTATCAGGTTTGCCTTCGAGTGCGATCCTGAATTCTTCTATTGCTCTGTCATACTGCCTCTCCTCAAAATACAGTAATCCCAGCTTTATATGGATATCAATGTTTGCAGGCAGCTGTGCGCTCATCTCTTCAAACTGTTCGATTGCCTTGCCAGTTTCCTTCTGCTTTACATAGAGATGTGCAAGCCTGTCTTTGGCCTGGAGATTGTGCGGGTTGAGAGAGGCTGCCTTGATGTAATACTCCTCTGCCTTTTTGAAATCTTCTTTCATTTCACTGATAAGCCCCAAATTAAGATATGCTGCATCAAAGTAAGGTTTCTGGTCTATAGCCATCTGAAAATATTCGGCTGCCTTCTCAAGGTTGCCCTTTTCAATATATATTGAACCAAGATAATAAATTGCAAGCAGGTTTTCGGGGGATTGCTTTATGAGTTTTTTGAGAATATCAACAGCATTATCATAGTCCTTCTTCGCGGCATAAAGGACACTAATAAAAAGGGGTGCTTCTAAATTATCAGGCTGTATCTTAAGAACCTTTTCATATATGGTTATTGCATCATCAATTCTCTTCTGACTATTGTAAAGCTCACCGAGAAGCATCAGTGCTGGGATATAATCAGGTTCTGTATTCATAATCTCCTCAACAAGGGATATAGCCTCAGACACTTTCCCGGTCCGTAAAAGTACATAGCCAATCTGAGTCTTGAGATATGCAGAAGAAGGGTCTAACCCGAGGGCCTCTTTGTAATATTCAATCGCATCTTCCCACTTTCCTTCCTTTTCTGCACTGTACCCGAGCATATAGAGATAATAAGCATCTCCTGTAGGGGGCGTTTCCTCCTGAACCTTTACCTGCCTGGGAGTGCATGAAATTGTCAATAGAAGCAAGAAGAAAAGTAATATTGCTCTCAATCGCATATCTCATTATGACACAAAGGTATAACATGGTCAAACCCGGAAGCGAAAGCCAATCCTGCTCATTGAAGCCTTTATGCCTGGATTTAAGTTATAATTATTTTCTATGAAACCTTTAAATAACATACCCTGGACTCCAAGGGTAATCCCCTTTTCCATCTATATACTTTTTATAGCACTGCAATCACTTATTTCTTATCTTGCTCCTTATCTCAATTTTTTTACTTTATTAAATGAATACGCCAGTTATGTATTTTATCCTGTAAAAATCATTCTTATTGTCTTTGCCATCATTTACTTCAGGCAGAAATACAATGAACTTACCTTTAAAATCAGGTTCCATGATTTACTATTCAGCATTTCAGCAGGGGTGGTTGTATTTTATCTCTGGATACATATGGACTGGCCCTTTGCAACTTTAGGGAAGACCGAACCCTTTAACCCATATGTCTTTAAGAACAGCAATTTGGTCCTTCTGCTCATTGTGGTAAGGCTCTTTGGAGCATCTGTTGTTGTACCTATTATGGAGGAGCTTTTCTGGAGATCTTTTGTAATCCGCTATATTATCAATACTCGATTTCAAACTGTTTCCGTTGGTACATTCACATGGGTATCGTTTTTAGTAACAGTACTTCTTTTTGGTGCTGAACATACCCTATGGCTTGCTGGCATTATGGCAGGGGTTCTGTATAATCTTGTGCTTTACCGTACAAAGAGTATCACCTGCTGTATTATCTCACACGGGGTTACGAATTTTCTTTTAGGTATATATGTAATCAAAACCGGAAGCTGGCATTTCTGGTAAACTGTCTATAAATACAATTAGCCACAGAGAACGCAGAGTTCTCAGAGAAGAATAAAATCTCCTTAATTTCCAGGTCTTCGTGGAAGTGAGTGGGTATAATCTTACAGAAAGGTATATTTGTTGGTAAGCCCCCCTTTGGAAAAGGGGGGTGAGGGGGGATTTAAAGGAAAGATGCTACGTTACAACAAGAGTCTTAAAAAGTGTTCCAGATCACTCAGAGTAAACATGA
>VGWY01000126.1 GCA_016873575.1 Nitrospira sp.
AATTTGCAAGAAAGACATATCGGCAGCCCATTGCTTCGGCATATCCACGGGCCTGTTCTTTGGCAAGATAAACATCTCCTTGGTCATCATCTTTCGCTTCGAGGACTGCAAGATTTTGACCTTTTCGGCCCAGGAGAAGATAGTCAGAGAATCCCTCGCCTGTATACTGCTCAGTTAGTACGTTCTTGTTGGGGCCTTCAAGTATCCAGCCGGATTCGGTAAGTTTCCGATTGATAACTATCCTTGCGTCTTGCTCGGTCATTAAGAATCTTTTCTCTTTCTCTAAAAGGGGAAAAAATATTTGTCCAATTATAACAAAACTCTACTATGAATATATGGGCGGGTTACCAAGTAATGACTTATTTTATGAGAAGTATGGCTTTTATACCCCCCCTCAATATTCAAAATCTGCGAGGGAAAGGACGCCCCCTGCGTATGCATCCCCCAGAGGCCGGAACCCCTCCCCCCTTACCCCTATCGAAAAATCTCCCTTTTCTTGACCTTTTCCCTATCTCCTTAATTCTAAACCTCTGTAAAAAAGACCCCTAAATCGTTACTATTTCCTTTTTAAAATACTTTCAAGACAAAAGCAAGTCAGTTGATTAACCTTAGCCCATTGCTCACATGCTTGAGGGAGTGAGCAGTTCCTACACAATTGACTTAGTTCTTTTTTAGATATTTCAAGAGTACCGGCTGTTTCATGCAACCTCAACAATTGCTTCAGATACTTTCCAGCTACCAATCTGTGTAAATTGTCTTTCTTTTTAAGTCCGAGCCATTCAAATATACCCTTGTCCCCTCGTGAGATATTACATAATCTACACGCTAATACTAAGTTATCAGACGAGTCGTCACCGCCCCTGTTGCATGGTATTAGATGATCGGTTGTTAAGTCTGTTCTGGAACCACAAAAAACACACTCCTGTGGGAGTTCTTGCTCACGCTCCCATTCTCTGATCGTACCTGATATGCTTAATTCTCCGTTCCTAAGTTTCTTAAAGCGATCAGTAATAAAAGCACGTTCAAGCGAACCATAGGCAGATCGAGAGATAAGTTTAGCGTATTCATATAGAATCTCTTCACGAATCGTCTTCACATAAGGCGGCGGCATGATTGAAAGTATATCAAAATTTTAGGAAAGTGCAATTACAATATTACTTCATCTACTACGTAAGCCCGATGATTTTTTGGGGATGCGACTAACACCTACAAGTATTGCCTTGTGAGTAGAAAAAGAGAGTGTGAATTTACAAAACAAATACTCAATAAAAACCGACTGTCAATTATTACCCAATAATTTCAGAAGTTCATCTTTGACTTTGGCTATCACTGATTCCCAGTCACCAGGAGAAGGTTGACGGAAAAGCCTCATGGTTGGATACCATGGTGTATCTTGACGATTTAACATCCACCTCCAATCATGCACAAATGATAATAATGTCCACACAGGTACTCCTAATGCTCCAGCCATGTGTACAGTTGAATTGTCTATGGATATAACCAGATCTAAAGACGATATTTCAGCAGCAAAATTATCAAGGTCTTTAAGAGGATCAGCATCTTCCCAATCGTATATAGTGATTCCTAATTCATCCTGAATTTGTTTTAATTCATCTCTGACATCTCCGTATTGCAGATTGATAAAATATGACCCAGGAATCGATAATATTTCCGCCCATTGTGTTAGCACCATCGAACGTATTTGTTTGATAAAGGCATCTTTACCGCCACGCCAAGAAATGCCTATCTTTGTGCCTTCGCCTAATGCTTTAAAACGTTTATTCCAAGTATCAACTTTCTCAGCATTAGGAATAAGATAAGACTTTCTTGATGGAAAATTATTAAGACTATTACGTAGATATAAAGGAAGGCTACCCATGGCGATTACAACATCAAAAGACAGTAATGCCATTGCACCATTGTTATCTGTATTGAATCGCTCAATTATTGTAGTTCCGGGAAAAGATCGAGAAAAGATCGGTACGAGTCTCTTGTCACATTCAATAATACATGAGTCAGCCTGTTCAATTGCATCAGGGAAACATGATGCAAACATGATCTCATCGCCCACCCCTTGTTCGGCATAAATCAACAGCCTTTTACCTTTAAGCGATGATCCATCCCATATTGGTTTAAAGAAGTCTCTTTTATGAGAACCACTTTCTTTTGTCTCCCATCTATATTCATAATGTTTCCAGCCTTTTTCAAAGTTGCCGAAAGTCAATTGTATAAGTCCTATATTCCATTTGGCATCGCTGAGTTTAGAATTAATTCCTAAGGCTTTTTCATAGCAGGCTAACGCATCACTCAAATGTCCTGTATATTGGAGAGCATTCCCTAAGTTGTTAAATGCAAGAGCAAACTTTGGAGAAAGTTGAATTGCCTTTTTAAAATATGTGATAGCTTCATCAAGTTTGCCCAAATCCTTTAAGACTAATCCAAGGTTATTATATGCCCAGGGAAATTCAGGATTTAGGCTCAAAGTTTTCTTATAATTTAAAATTGCCTGTTCTGTTTGTCCTTTTTCAAAAAAAGCATCAGCAAGGTTATAGTATGGTCCAAAATCATTTGGGTTAAACTCGATAGCTTTTTGATACCAAACGATAGCTTCATCAATTTTCCCTTGGTCCTGTAAAATATTTGCAAGATAGTTGACAACAAATAAATTATCTGGTTGATAGTTGAGTATAGCTCTGCAAAGATTCTCTGCTTGTTTTAAGTTTCCTGCTTGATACTGCTTAATGACTATTTTAATTGCTTCATCTATATCCATTTCGTCTGCCTAATGATTATCAAAGATACTATTGATTAATATAGCAGATATTATTGTTGTGAACTACAGGAAGATATTGAGCGGGTGACTTCCACCTACAAGTAGTCAGCGTCAAGAAGCTATTTGAAGTAACAATTTCTGGTAGAAGAACTAAACCGCTGCGCGGTGGTAACGAGTCGTCAGCGTTTTCTGGAGAAGATAAAGCTTTTTCTGCGTTGTAGAAGTTAGTCCATTATTTTCTCTCTTGTTGAACAATCGAAGTCATTTTACAATCTCCTTTTGTTTTCCCGTCGGCATGAGCTGGCGGATATTTGTTTTCAAAGGAGATTGTGATATGAGCAAGTTGAGACAACAGATGTTGGCAGACCTTCAGTTGAGAGGGCTTACCCCGAAGACCCAAAAAATCTATCTGAGAGAAGTAAGCAATTATGCAAAGCACTTCAATAAGTCGCCGGAGCAGCTTGGAGAGAAGGAACTCAGGGAGTATCTGCTGTATCTTTTGAATGAGCGGAAGTTGTCCAAGGGGACATACCGGTTTTATTACCAAGGTCTGAAGTTTCTGTACAAGCACACGTTGAAACGGGAAGAGGTCGTGGAGAAGATCCGTTGTCCCAGAGGGAAAAAGAGGCTTCCGGTGGTTTTGGACCTGGCTGAAGTCAAGACTTTGCTTTCCGTCATAGAGAATCTCAAACACCGGGCGATCCTAACGATCACCTATTCTGCTGGCCTCAGGATAAGCGAAACGGCACACCTTAAGGTGAGCGATATCGACAGCAAGAGGATGATGGTTAGGGTGCAGCAGGGCAAAGGGGGCAAAGACCGTTACACTATCCTGTCCCAGACTGCTCTTGAGTGCTTGAGACAATACTGGAGATTATATCGCCCCACGGAATGGTTGTTTGAGGGGCAGAACAAAGATACCCACATATGCATAAGTTCGATTCGACAGATATTCCTTGAAGCCAAAGAGCGCGCCGGCATAACAAAACCGGCAAGTCCTCATACATTGAGGCATAGCTTTGCCACTCATTTGGTTGAAGCGGGGACGAGCCTGCACCATGTCCAATTACTCCTGGGCCACAGGTCTCCCACAACCACGACCGTTTATCTTCATGTCAGCAAGATAAACCTGGCACAGGTCACCAGTCCCCTCGATAGTATACCCGAAGAGCTTTAGAGCATTTAACGGTATCTTTGATGCGTACGTCTCAGGGTGTCGAGGTGGCGGATATCTTCTGTCAGTACGGTCAAGAATATAGAAGATCCCACCCGATGCCTCTTAATCATCTGCGCACCATGCATGCCATTGAGGTATGCAGGACCGCAATCCTTGGCGGGCATAGGTATAAATATAGCTGTGGTCATGTGGATATCTCATACAACTCCTGCCGGAACCGTCACTGTCCCAAATGCCAGACCCTGCAGAAGGAGAAGTGGATTGAGGCCAGATGCGAAGACCTCTTGCCTATTCGATACTTCCACGTAGTCTTCACAATCCCCTCAGAGTTAAATCCGCTGGTCATCATGAATCAAAGGGTCATGTACAATATACTGTTTCGCTCGGTCTCAGAGACGCTTATAGAACTCTCCAATAATCCAAGGCATCTCGGAGCACGTACAGGGTTTATCGGCATCCTTCACACCTGGGGACAGAATCTTATGGATCATCCCCATATTCACTGTGTTGTACCTGGCGGAGGACTATCTCCCGACGGAAGCCGCTGGGTATCATGTCGCAAGGGTTTCTTTATCCCTGTAAGGGTCCTTTCCTCATTGTTCAGGGGTAAGTTCCTTGACTATCTCAAAAGCAGCTTTGAATCAGGTGCTCTTATCTTCCCCGGTGGCATCCGTCATCTCAAGGAACCACGAACCTTTGAGGTATTCAGAGGACAGTTCTATAACAAAAAATGGGTTGTTTATTGCAAACCACCTTTCGACGGCGCCGAGGGTGTCCTTCAGTACCTGGGCAGATATACCCACAGGATAGCTATCAGCAATAACCGTATCCTCAAAGTCCAGGGGGGTAATGTCTCCTTCCGCTGGCGGGACTATGCCGATGGCGATAAACAAAAGACCATGACTCTCAAGGCCGATGAGTTCATCAGAAGGTCCCTCCTTCATGTATTGCCCTTGCGGTATGTGCGCATCAGACACTTCGGACTTCTGGCAAACAGAAGCCGTAAAGACAACATCGCCCTATGCCATGAGCTCCTTGGCAGTTGTAAAACCGTAACAAAAGAAAAAGAGAAACCAGAGACCTGGCAGGATCAGTTGCTCAGGATCTGCGGTATCGATGTCACTACTTGTCCAGTTTGCAAAAAAGGCACGATATTCATGGTGGAGCTTCTGCTTCCTTCCAGGTGCAATAGCCCTCCGGATCAATGTTGATGAACATCTTGAACAGCGCAAAAATCATATCTCTATCAGCTTGCGAAAACGGCCCTCCATTTCGCCATATCCTACTTTTGTCTGAAATCACCCCATGGTATGCTACTCGAACACCATGGACGCAATACCAACCTCTATTTTCATCTCAGAATGATCTCATGCAGGTCAAAAGAGGACCAATTCGATCCAACCTATATTCAATCCGATAGAAAAAATACCGAGAGAATTAATCGAATCCCCATATCTGGCGCAGCGGCTTAGTCCTTCACACGTCATTCCGCAACTTCGCAGTCGGAATGACGCTTATTCGCTATACGTAAAAAGGGCAAGCTTTTAACCTCGTCATCCACCATATTATCGCGTAGCCTGGTTTAGCTTTCTATCTTTCAATAATCAATAAGCACGTGATTTTTATATGTGATATAGATATAATAAATTTAATAATGATGACCAGAGAAGAAACATGGGCAAAACTTGTGCAGTTTGGTATTGTTAATGGCAATATGCCATTAGGAAAGTGGGATCTTATATACAAAGTTTTAAGTGAAGCAGATCTCAGCAATGCAAATCTTTCTGGTGCTGACCTGTTCGGATCAAATCTGAATTATGCTAATCTCAGTAATGCGAATCTGAGTGAAGCCTCTCTTATTGAAACATATTTAGTAGGAGCTAATTTAAGCGGATCTAATCTTTATAAAGCATCACTGAAAAGAGCTTATCTCTCCAGAAGCAATCTTCACGGTGCAAATTTACGTTGTGCCGATCTTAGTGGGGCAGATCTTTTCGGTGCGGATCTTAGTGGAGCTGACTTGGAAGGGGCTAATCTAAAAGGAGTAGAACTCAACACAGCAAATCTTACTAACGCTAAACTTGATCCTGTAGCAGATTGAAATAGTCTCTTACTCTTTCAAGGTCAACAGATCACAACCTCACCTAAAATTAATAACTGATTTGATGAAACGAATTCCGAAGATTATTGGTTGAACTATGTACCTTTCAGGTTGAGTTTCAAAGTGTCTGCTTCAGGAAGTTGTCATTAAACGAGGCAGGAAATTCCCCAGTTAACAATTGTCATCGGAATATTTTGTTTATTTATTTCTGATGAACACTTTCGCCTACAGGTTTCACCTTTAATGTTAGTCCCTCTACATTTTGAATAATCGCTTTCTCACCCTTCATTAAAGGAACCTCACTAACTGCTCTCCACAGTTCACCTTTAATAAAAACTTGTCCTTCTGTTTCCTTCCACTGTCTAACTTCAACAACTTCTCCAAGTAGGCTGTCAATGCCAGTAATAGATTTTTTCTTGCGTTTCAAAAAATAGAAAACTATTGGGATAACTATATGCTCAATAACCTCAAAGAGAAAAAACCCAATAACCAGAATTAAAATAATATTTCTTATTTCCATCATCCGTTGGCTTACGACTAAAAGTTTTTACATGACTACTATTCTAAAAATTATATGCCATCTTTTACATTTTTATATTGATTTCCATTTGTAATAGTGTATTGTTAGGCAGGATTTAAAAATCACACTTACAGGAAGGATTGTTTTTTCCTTGCCATTAACAGGGCATGTGCATTTTTTACCTAAATGGATGTAATTGGGTGGGGTCTAATTAGTTTAGCGATGTCTCCAACCGCTCCAAACAGGGACCCCCTTTTCATCCCGAAGTTTCAGTATTTCATTGCCTTTCTTTATCTCGGCTGCAATAATGGCGGGTTTGCCCTGAAAGGTGATTTTTGAGCCCTTCACTTCAAGTTTGTCTTTTGGCTCAATCTTAATGTCTTGATTTTCAAGATACCAGTCAGGACCCAGATGAACGGAAATAGTTTCCTTGGTTGTCTTCAACATCATATGTACACCGTGGGACATCCCTTCCATCGGTGTGATTTTGTCCACGCTGATTACTTCCCCAGTTAAAGTTTCAACCGTTTTAGGATCATACATTTTGCTATATTGCATACCTATGCCCCAGCCGCCACTTCCTTTCCACATCGGACCCATTTGCGCAAATGAGCCAAAAGTGAAGAAAAGGCTGAAAATGGCAAGCGCTGCTATTACAATTCCGGTCTTTTTCATCATTTTGCCTCCTTTCCGAAAAAAAATATTTTTCCCACCCAATTCATTAGTTATATGTCTATTAATGGCTGTCACCCTTTGGCCGCTTTTTATCGAATATCATTTCAATTATGCATAACCCTACAACGATACTTATTCAATTAAGAGCCTCATTTTCTTATTTCTATGTGAAATATAAGCAGCATAATTACGTCTTTGAATCCAATTCACTAATTTTATAGCCTTATTAATATCGTATACTC
>VGWY01000127.1 GCA_016873575.1 Nitrospira sp.
TATGGAAAAAGGTAGCCATAGATCCCAAGGGACAGAAATGGTATCTTGAAGTGGGACAAGGGATGGAAAAGACACAGAGGATTGCCAATGAAAAGCGTGCCTACACACTGACTGACAGGGGGACATGGCTCGCTACAAAGGAAAAAGATAAACTCGATATGATAATCGTCCTTGAAGGTGATCCTGTCCTTTTTAATCAGTATGGAGTGATGGCAGTAAATCCTGAAAAGCACAAACACGTGAAATACAAAGAGGCTATGGAACTTGTGAACTGGTTCATATCAAAGGAAGGACAGCAAGCTATTGGTTCGTTCAAAGACAAAAATGGCAACCAGCTATTCATACCGAATGCAAAATAATTTGAGGAGGCATCTCATGAAACGTTTCTGTATTTTTCTGCTGCTTTTTGTTTTTTCAATTTCAGTATGGGTTTTACCTGCACGAGCAACTGATTCAACTGAAGAAATTGACAAGCTCAAAAAAGAAACTCAAGGGCTTATAGAAGAGCAAAATCTTCTCAAAAAGAAAATAGAGGATATTGAAAAAAAGCAGGCCGTGGCGCCAACAAAACCTGCTGAAGTGGAAAAGAAGGTTGTTGAGGCTGAGAAAGGGGGCTTACAGGCTGGATATGATAAAGGTTTTTATATCAAGACACCGGATGAAAATTTTCTCCTAAAGACTAACATATTCGTACAATACCGCTATACATATCTGAGCTTTGATAGAACAGTCAATACGAATGATGAGAACTGGAGCAACTTTTTCATGAGACGCGCAAGGATCTTTTTTAGTGGCAATGCTCCCAACAAAGACTGGACATATTACTTCCATATTCAATTAGAGCCTCAAAGTGCTGTTAACCTTCATGATGTATACATAACATGGAAGAAATATCCTTATGCACAGGTTCAGTTTGGTCGCAGCAAGATTCCATACGGATTACATTTCTGGCAATCTGCCAGCCTTCTGAACGGAGTTGAAAGGTCAATCTTATCAGGAGAGACAGATGTAGATGGCAAATCTGATACAAGAAAATGGCCGGGTGGAAATGCTAATTTCCCTGTCAGCGACGAAGATAGTCTTACAAAGTATCCCATCGGTGGTTTTAATCTCTTCAGATCACAGGGAGTTCAGTTGCAGGGTGATATTAATGTATTTGGTCAGGATGGATTTTTTCAATACTGGACCGGGGTGTATAACGGAAGAAACACAAAGGGAAGCGTTAATGTTGACAGCAGCCACCTCTGGGCAGGCAGGATCTCTATAAATCCTTTCGGTAAATATAATCTTCTCCAGCAGGGCGATCTGGATTACAGTAAGACCCCTAAGGTATGTTTTCTTATCTCAGGTTTTTCCAATACAGATCGTTTAACTAAATATCGAAGCACTGCTGATACTGACAATGATGGTTATGGTGATTCGAAATCAGCTACCTATGATATTAATGGGACCGGCTACAACCTGGCTGCTCTGCTAAGATATAGAGGCTTTTCCATGGATGCTGAATATGGCTATGACCATTTAAAGCAGGAGAGGTTAGGTGGCTATACATGGGATAGATTCGGCTACAGGGTTGATGCAGGATATTTTTTAATCCCCAAAAGATTTGAAGTAGTAGCGAGACATGCCTATGTTGAACGGCTTAAGGATAACACAAAGGAGAAATCACTTGCATCAGGCCTTGGTCTTGTCAGCGTTAATGGTGGAACAAATAATGTTATCGAGGATAACCTGAAAGAATACACAGCAGGCTTGAATTACTACATTTCCGGCCACAACCTTAAGCTCTCTGTAGATTACAGTTATTTGACAAGGGATTTCATCCCGGTTCCCGGTGCAACTCTTACGGCTGATGGCCAGCATGATAACAGATTCAGGACAATGATGCAGTTCTACTTCTAAGAAACGCAGGGGCGAATGGTTTGCCATTTGCCCCTGTTATTGTTAAAATTTACCTAATCTTTTCTATGAATTCAATAATAGATGGTTTTATAAAGTCCTTTTCTCTTATTATTAATCTCGATAAGGAGTTACTGGGCATAATATTTTTATCCCTCAATGTCTCGGGAACAGCCCTTGTCATATCAACCCTCATCGGTGTGCCTGCAGGCACTATCATAGGACTAAAGAGATTCCCGGGCAGAGGCTTTATAATCAGCCTTTTAAACACCTTTATGGGACTTCCGCCGGTTGTTGTAGGTCTCTTCGTCTATCTCTTGCTCTCAAGAAGCGGGCCGCTCGGCTTTATGGGTTTATTATATACACCATCAGCAATGGTTGCAGCTCAGACTGTTCTTGCATTCCCTATCGTAGCTTCACTCTGTCATTCAGCAATTGTTAATGTCAATCCGATTATAAAACAGGCATCCGTAACCCTTGGGGCAACCCCTTATCAAGTAGCAACAACTATTGTGAGAGAGGTACGGTATGGGATATTGTCAGGGATTATTGCAGGATTTGGAAGGGTCATGGCAGAGGTAGGTGCAATACTCATTGTTGGCGGGAACATTGCAGGCTATACACGGGTTATGACAACAACCATTGCCCTCGAGACCGATAAAGGGAATTTTGAACTTGCCCTTGCACTGGGAATAATTCTCCTTATTATCTCATTCCTTATTAATATACTTCTGCACATAATTCAGAGAAAGGGAAGGCTGAAGACAGCAATATGAGCCTTGAATTAGTCGTTTCGAACATTTACAAGAGTTACGACAGCAAGTCTGTTCTGAGAGACTGTTCTTTTTCTTTTCGTAAAGGTGAAACGCATGTGATAATGGGGCACAACGGAAGCGGGAAATCAACATTCTTAAGGATATGCGCCCTTCTTGAAGCCCCTGATAAGGGCGAAGTAAATTATCTTTCAGGAAGTAATATTTTAAGAAAGGACATTGTTCTAAAACGCAGGATGACACTCTTATTACCCGGAGTCGGAGTGTTTAATGCTACCGCCTTTAAGAATGTGGCTTATGGTTTGAGGATAAGGGCGATAAAAAGGGAAGAGATAGTCGAAAGGGTTAACAGGATACTGGAGTTCGTTGGCCTGATTCATAAAAAGAACCAGAATGCCCTTACCCTTTCGAGTGGAGAGATTCAGAGGATCGGGATTGCAAGGGCAATGGTTATAGAACCTGAAATCCTATTCCTCGATGAGCCAACAGCATCCGTTGATCAGGAGAACACAGAGATAATAGAGGACATAATTTTAAAGATGAGAAAAGAGGGTAAACCAATTATCATTACCACTCATGATAAAGTACAAGCAGAAAGGCTCGCAGACAGGTTGTTGATTATGCAGAATGGAAAGATTATTTCTTGATTAACTACAGAATGTGATATAATTTTTTATATAAAAAAATGACTCATCGTGTAATCGAGTGGGTAAAAAGAGATAAATAATAGGTCTCAAAATGGCTTTGAATAAGGATAAAGGCAAGTTATACAAGTACAAAAATCTGGCATGATTATCCCCTGACTTGTCATTATCCGGCTTGACCGGATAATCCAGGGTTTCAGGTGAAAGAGTTATTTCTTAATATGTTTGTGAGATGGCGAGTTCGAGCAACAAATACGTTTCTGGATTGCCCGATCAAGTCGGGCAATGACACAGGTTGCTATTTGAATAATCCACTCGACTACGCGAAGATCCAAAAAAATACTGTTTGAAGACAAAAGTACCCTAATGGAAAGCAAAAACTGATTGAAGTGGTTAAAAGAAGAGTTAGAGAAGCAATAGAGTATTTAAGGGATTTATTGTACGAGAAAGGGTTTGAGGTTAATAAGATTATCCTTTTTGGTTCCTATTCAAGGAAAGACTACAGGGAAGACAGTGATATAGATGTAGTTGTAATTTCAAAAGACTTTACCGGAAAAGGTATTTTTGAAAGGGCAAAAATGTTAGGGGATATTGAATGGAAATTAATACAGAAGTATTTAATGCCTTTCGATATTATTACTATGTCGCCAGAGGAATTTGAAAAAGGAATTTCTCCTGAGGGTCTTGCAAAAGTCACAAAAGAGTGCTATATGTCATGCTGAATTTATTTCAGCATCTAATAAAATCAATAGGTTATGAGACCCTGAAACAAGTTCAGGGTGACAGAAAAAAGACTTTTGCAAGAGGCTCTCCTGTCTCTCAATTTTCTAAAACCGGGAAAGTGCTTTTTGGAAGATGATTTTTTTAGAGCCCATTTTTCAAATGGGCTCTAAAAAATAATCAAAGAATCAAATCATCAAATTACCCACATCACCTTCCTGAACGCACCGGCAAAACGCGGTCGAAGTAGCCGACGAAGCCGCGGACGCTCGTATCCTCTCTGCCGCCCCTGAAACCGATGTACCATGCGAACGAAGGGCTATCAGTTTCACCCGTCCATACCCAGTTTCCATGAATATTGAATGACGGGTCTGCGCCGCCTTCCTTTGACTCATCATATATGCCTTTCAGTTCAGCCCTTGTGGGGAGCCTCCAGCCGCCTCCTGCAAGGCCCAAGCTGTTTGCATAGTTCGCCGCCTGAAACCAGTCCATGTCCTGATCAGGCGCAGGCGCCCACTCAAGCCCTGTCTTTGAATCCTTTATAACTCCATCTTTAGATGTTGCAAACCTGACCATGAGGGGCTTATCCAGCATGCTCGTTTGTCCCTCAGGACCGCTCTGGGTTTTCACCATGGCAGCAGTCTTCCACGAATCTGACCATGGAGTAATAATATAGTCTGATGATGGGAAGACCCCCTTGAAACGGAATGTGCCGTCTGAGCCAGTAGTAGTCTCAAAATGCTCATATCCCTTGATAGGCTGGACTTGCTTTGCAATGAGCTTTACACTAGACATTGGATTGCCCTTGCCGTCTACTACCTTGCCTTCAATACCAGCCTTTTTCCCTTCACAGCCTTGCATCAGGGTCAACGAAAATATTAAGAGAAAAATACTTATCACAACCTTCCCTCTCATACTCTACCTCCTGTATGTAAAAACATTTTTACAATTAAAATAAGCTATAGTTTTTCATGGGAAATGTCAATAATGAATAAGGGTAGAGTAGAGAACTGGTGTAGTAGCTATGCTCTATTTCCAGTTCCCCCTCATCAGTAGGTTCGAGGACTGGTGCGGCCCGTTTCGGTTAGTATTATCATCCTAACCATACCACGTCTCCAATCCCCGCCTCGTCAAACCCAGCATACAGGTTTCCAGCACTGAGATTTCCTTTTGGCTTCACACCAAGAGTTAAGAGTTATGATTCCAAAATGGGTATAGTGGGTATAGGGTCTGGTCTTCAAACTTCACCTAAAAACCTTAGAGGTCGTATCTTTCACAAGGCACTATACCTCTAATAATTCTACTTTTATATTATATCCCAGTCTATGAAGATAGTCATAACAATCATCCCATGTAAGACCAAATTCACGGACATCTGCAAGACCTATCCGAGCAAGGATATCCCTTATAAGCTCAAAACTTCTGTTTTCAAAGTCAGCCACTTTTATCATATCCTCTGCCCAGTCAACAAGGCTTAATAAGTCTATCTCCCTGTTTATGTATTTTATAAGCATACCTGCAAGTGCCTTTCTTGTTAAAACCATTGCTATTCCTCCTTTACTCTCCTATGGCCTTTATCCAAAGGAAATTTCTCATGGATTTCTATTAAATTACCATCGCCATCATAGATTTCCTGATAAAATTTCACTGTTTCTTCCATAGCGTCTACTTCTTTAACATATCTTGCTTTCCAACCATATCTTCCTTTAATCTCAAGCCAATATTTTCTACCACCATCAGGCAATTTCTCCCAATTAGAAAACTTCTTCTCATTTAACTGTCTCTTATCCTCAATACCCATCTGTAGTTATCTATGAAAAGTATAGCATAAGTTATAGTTTTCTCATCAGCCAAGAGAAAACGAAATGGAACAGCCTTGAAGGAAGGAATAAGGGGTCTGCCCTTGACAATTGACAATTAACAATCAAATACGGATTAGGTATGAGTCTGATAGGGATTTGGTCTTCAGAAGAGAGTTTGATTAACTTTTTCAATATTTTTTTGCACGTTGCAAATAAACCTCAGATTATCTTATAATTGGTATGGTGAAAAGGAGGTTAATTATGCCATCTGCAAGTGCCCTGCGTAAAGCAAAACTTACAGTAACAATCAGTGGTGATGTAGTTAATAAAATAGACGATATCGCAAAGGAAAAAGGGACCCCAAGAAGTCAGATAATGGAAGAAGCCCTACGTGATTGGCTACTTAAGTGTAAAAAAAGGGCGATAGAAAAAGATATCGAGGCTTATTACCTATCTCTCACTGAAAATGAGAAGAAGGAAGACAGAGAGTGGTCCTGGATAGCGGCAGAAAGTTCAAAGAGGACATGGAATGATTGAGTATCCAAAAAGGGGAGAGATATATTTAATCAATCTGCCTTCAAAGCCAAAGGATATTAAGAATCGTCCTGCCCTGGTGGTCTCTTTAGATATTCGAAACAAGCTGGCTAATGACATAATTGTCGTTCCTTTGTCTACGAACTTAAGACCATCTCCCACCCATGTTTTACTTCAAGATGGCGAAGGTGGTTTATCAAAGACATCCATGGCTAAATGTGAACAGGTGACAACAATAGACAAATCCTTACTTCTAAGGGGTCCATTTGCTGGCATGATAAGTAACGAAAAGATGAAGGGAATAGAAAAGGCGATTATGTTAGCTGTTGGGATAATATAAAAAAACAACCTACGCCCGGTTGATAGATTCTATTATCCGTTCTATCCTCGATTTAGGTAATCCAGTAAATGCTTTCTTTAATTGTTCTTCAGAAAATTTTTCTTTCAAAAGTTTACAGATATCCATCCTTTTCTCCCAACAACGTATGATATTCCTGCATGGCAATCCGTCATTCACAGAAATACAATAAGAGAACTCCAATATCATGCCCATCTGATTGCAGTATATTTCCATATCAAATTAATATAAACACATTAAATGTCATTGCGAGGAGGTCGTTACGACCGACGAAGCAATCTGACACTTTGTGTCATTCCGAGCGAAGCGAGGAATCTCAGATGAGATTGCCACGCCCTTCGGGCTCGCAATGACAATATTGTTAACGATTGAGAAATCATAGTCATAAGGGGACTGTCCCAGATTTACGGACGAAACGAAGTGGAGTCGTAGAATCGGGACTGTCCCCAAAGTAAAAATCAAGAGGCAAAAGCCCTCGGAGGTGTCCGATATATATCGGACCGAGAATGAGTGAATATACTATGACATACCTGTACATCATGAGTTTTCCATAATCTAACTTTTCAATTATTTTCCAGGCCTTGGAAATTTCTCAAGATCCTTAACAAGCTTCTGTATCTCATCATCTGGCAAGACATAATCTTCAAGCTTCCCTGACAGATATGCATCATAGGCTGCAAGGTCTATGATTCCATGTCCAC
>VGWY01000128.1 GCA_016873575.1 Nitrospira sp.
AAAAGGCGAGATTGCGGAGCTTGTTCCGAACGAAGTGAGGAATCTCGCTCCGGGTTTGCTTCGGCATCGCCTCGCAACTTCACTCGCAATGACAGTTTCTATCTCTATTTTTGGGAAATTGGCATGGACTGAAATCGACAAATATATCAAAATAAATTACCCTGCAGAGACTGACGTTCTGAGGGATACCGAAAAGAGGTATAATGTATAATGCTGACAGGAACTTAAATTATTTGGAGATATGCTATGCAAGAAGAAAAGAAAGTAACCCCCACACCATCGCAGGAACAGCGTGAGGATATCCGCACCGGGCTGAGCGTGGAAGCGATCAAGCAATCAGTGCTTGATAATCTTTACTTTCAACTCGCAAAGATTCCTTACACCGCAACCCGGAACGACTGGTACATGGCGCTTGCGTATACAGTCCGTGACAGGATGATGCAACGCTGGATCAAAACACTCCAGAACTTTACAGAAGATCTGACAGTCGTTGTGTACTTGTCTTCAGAGTTTCTCATGGGACCACAACTCGGAATCAATATCATCAACCTCGGTATCTATGATGAGGTCTTCCAGGCTGTGAAAGGGTTGGGTCTTAATTTATATGAGATTGCCGAACAAGAGGAAGAACCCGGCCTTGGTAACAGTGGCCTTGGGAGGCTCGCAGCATGCTATATGGACTCACTTGCAACGCTCGAGATTCCTGCAATCGGGTATGGGGTTCGCTATGAATTCGGCACCTTTAATCAGGAAATCCGGGACGGCTGGCAGGTTGAAATGACTGATAAGTGGCTTCGCTCAGGTAACCCCTGGGAGATTCCACGCCCCGACATCACCTACAATGTAAGTCTCGGCGGCCGTACCGAGTCGTATTATGACAAGCATGACTGTTTCCGTGTGCGCTGGATTCCCAAATTTTCTATAAAAGGGACTGCTTATGATACCCCGGTTTCCGGATATAGGGTTGCCACAACAAACCTGTTGCGTCTCTGGAAGGCCGAGGCCGTCGAATCCTTTGATTTTGAGGCATTCAACACCGGTGATTACTTCGGCGCAGTCAACGAGAAGATTGCCTCGGAATCTATCAGCAAGATCCTCTATCCCGATGACGAGCCATACATCGGCAAACATTTACGGCTGGCGCAACAGTATTTCTTTGTCTCCTGCGCTCTCCAGGACATGATCCGTCTGCACCTCTTGCGCTGGAAAAGCATCCATACCTTCTCTGACTCCTTTGCAGTACAACTTAATGATACCCATTCAACAATCGCCGTGGCTGAGATGATGAGACTCCTCGTAGATGAACATCTGGTGAGCTGGGACAAGGCATGGTACATAACACAGAACACCTTTTCATATACAAACCATACGATCTTACCTGAAGCCCTCGAGAAGTGGCCATTGCCTTTATTCGCGGGTATCCTCCCGAGACACCTTGAAATCATCTATGAGATAAACAGACGCTTCCTTGACGAGATATGGTTAAAGTATCCTAATAATTATGAGAAGCTCACCAGACTCTCTATCATTGATGAGAGTGATCAGAAATATGTCCGGATAACACAGCTTGCAAGCTTAGGGAGCCATGTAATCAACGGGGTTGCAGAAGTCCATTCAGAGCTGCTCAAGAAGACCATACTCCCCGACCTTTATGAACTCTATCCAGAGAGGTTTCTCAACATAACCAGCGGAGTGACACCGAGACGCTGGCTTGTACTCAGTAATCCAGGGCTCGCTGAACTCATCACGAATACGATCGGAGACGGCTGGATCAGGCAACTGGGGGAAATAAAACAGCTTGAAGCCTTTGCCAATGAACCGAACCTTATAAAAAAGTGGCAGCAGGTAAAGTATGAAAACAAACGTGCTCTTTCAAGTATCATTTATGACCGGACCGGAATTTCCATTAATCCTGATACAATCTTCGACGTTCAAATGAAGCGTCTCCATGAATACAATCGCCATCACCTTAATGTTCTTCACATAATCACGCTCTATAACAGGATCAAGAAAAATCCTCGGATAGACATCACACCCCGAACATTTATCTTCGGGGGCAAATCGTCTCCGGGCTATTTTATAGCGAACCTTATCATAAAACTGATCAATTCCGTTGCCGAAGTGGTGAATAACGATCCTGAAGTTGCAGGACGCCTGAAAGTTGTTTTTTTCCCCAACTTTAATGTAAAGAATGGTCAAAGGGTTTGTCCGGCTGCTGATCTCTCTGAACAGATCTCTACAGCGGGGAAAGATGCGTCGGGGACAGGGAACATGAAATTCGCTATGAACGGTACATTGACGATAGGGACGTTCGATGGAGCTAACAGAGAAATCCGTGAAGAGGTGGGTGCCGAAAACTTTTTCCTCTTCGGTCTGACTGCTGAAGAAGTCTATAACATGAAATCCCGGGGCTATAATCCTATGACTTACTATAATACTAATCCTGACCTGAAAGAAGTGATAGATCTTATCAGTTCTGGATTCTTTTCCCCAAAAGACTTAGACCTATTCAAGCCTCTGGTTGACTCACTGCTCCGCCGCGATGAGCACATGATCCTTGCTGATTATCAGTCCTATATTGACTGTCAAGCCCTCATAAGTACGGCGTTCAAAGATCAAAAAAAATGGACGAAGATGTCAATCCTCACTGCTGCGCGGATGGGAAAGTTCTCATCGGACAGATCCATACGTGAGTACAACGAAAAAATATGGCATGCTGCACCTCTAAAAATCAAACTCGAGGATACATAAAACGTTCCTGTTCTCGTTCTTCAGAACTCTGGCACTATTTAGTCAGTAAGTCTGGTAGCCTGGAAGTTAGGAAGCTTTGACGGAGCGGTAAAAACTCCACAAAAGCTTGCCGACCTCTTCAATCAGGTTTTCTATTCGGTTATCATTTGGCTTAAAGTAACCGGGCCTTATGGAAAAATCTAACAGATACTCTGTTTCTGCAAGAAACCCTAACCGAACTTCCGCAGTATGACAGAAGCGATATTGAACTGCTATCAGTCGAAATACAATCTTAGTAACAACGTTCCCAAAGTTTTATATTTATTTTGATTCAGACAAAAACACATCCGGCGAGACTATTTTGAGTCTGTTTAATCCTGAAGATTTAAGTTTTTTTGAAGGGATTTCGAGGAGGTCTTTGTCTCCGGTCAAGAGAAAGTCCGCCCTTACTCTCAGACAAAGGTTCAGATAGGCATTGTCTTTTTTATCCCTTGAGAGTTCTATCTTCTTGCTTGCTGCAACCTCTTTTGAGCCGGAAAGGAGGTTGAAAACTATAGAGCGAAGACGCCTGATCCGGTATCTGTCAAACTTATCTTCAAGTTCATCCAGCAGGCTTCTTAGTTCAAGCCTTATCTCAGGAGAAATATATACATCGCATGTTCTTAATGCCTTTAAAAATGCCTTTCTCGGTGTGCCCCCGAACAGTGCTGAAACGATAACATTTGCATCTATCACAACCTTAGGCATAGACTTTTTCTCTTACCTTTTCGAGCGTTTTCAGCAGATCAATTTCTTTAAGTCCGCTCTCTTTAAGCAAGGCGTCTGCCTCTTCAAGCAATGCCTCGGCAACAGCAATCTTATCCTTGAATGGAATTATCAGGCCGACCGGCTTGCCTCTCTTTGTGATTACTACTTTTACCCCCTTTTCCACATCATCCCTGAGGAGCTTTGTTGCTGAGGAACTGAATTCCCTGACATTAACGAATTTCATATCATCTACCTCCTTATTGTTAGAATAAATGTATAAACATTTTCTGTCAAGAAAAGAGCAAAAAGGCAACTTGCAAAGAATATTTCCGCTTCTTTCCCCCTCGAAAATGGGGATTGACCTTTTGTATTCCTTGTCGGAAATCTTCCTGCTCTCGTTCTTCCGAACCCCGGCACCATTTAGTCAGGAAGTCTGGAAGTTAGGAAGCTTTGACAGAGCGGTAAAAACTCCACAAAAGCTTGCCGACCTCTTCAATCAGGTTTTCTATTCGGTTATCATTTGGCTTAAAGTAACCGAGCCTTATGGAAAAATCTAACAGATACTCTGTTTCTGCAAGAGACCCTAATGCTACATTTATAAACTGGATGAGCTCCTTTTTACTTCTTCTCGCATATCCCTCAACAATATTTGTTGGTACAGATAAGGCAGCTCTTCTGATTTGTGAAGTCAGACCGAACATTTCATTCTTTGGAAAAAGATTCAGCCTCCCGCTCTCCCGCAATATGACAGAAGCGATATTGAACGGCTACCCGTAGAAAAGCAAAGTAGGAAACATAAAGGTATATCCCTAAAGGTAAAGGTATAAAAAAGTTGTGACATTTAGCATGTTGTATCCTGTTCATTTCGGTTAAAATAGTATATATTCAATACCGAAAGGGGATAAAAATGTCTACAGCCGTAAAGGAAAAAAAAGTCAGTGACATGACTGTTAGAGAGCTTAAGTCTCTAATCAGAGACACCTTACAGGAACTTATTGATCCTGATTATGGTTTGGAACTCAAGCCTGAAGTCGAGGAATCGTTAAAGAGATCAATAAAATCTAAGAAAAGAATTCCTGTTGAAAAAGTAGCTTCTGATTTAGGACTCAAGTGGTAAATTATAGGCTGGAATTCAGCGATGAAGGGAAGATCTCCTTTCCATCGCTTGATAAAGCGGTCTCTCAAAGAATTTTAAACAAACTCAAATGGCTTACCCAGAATATTGAAGCTATTTCGCCTCTACCTCTCAAATGGAACTATGAAGGACTTTTTAAGTTGCGAATCGGTGATTGGCGAGTTATTTATGAAATTGATCGTGACCAAAAGATCATAACTGTACATAAGGTAGGCCACAGAAGCGAGATTTATAAATAAAAAATCATTTCCATTCTTCCGCCCCCCGGCAAAGAAATATTCTGGCTTCTTTCCCTACGGGTAGTAGACCCTCTTAAAATTGGCGTCTCATTGATCGGCTTTGCCATTGTGTTCTGCTTCTTATTTCTTTGAAAACATTATGACCGAAGCGATATTGAACGGCTGCCCGTAGAAATGCATTATAGAATGTGCCAAAGGGCGCATGATTTCTTCACCCGCCCGAAAAGTCAAGGTGCGACACCGCAGGGCTCTTTCCTTTTCGGCGTCTTAGAAAGGACTGGCTGTTTGTTGCAGCACTTTGTGCAGATGCGTTCTTCGAGAAGCCCAGTCTTAATACATTTGAGGAACTCCAAAAAGCTTCTGAGAAGGCAAAAGTTTGGCCTCCGGTAAGAGAAGCGATTCTGCATTTTCTCAAGACCGGGAAACGACCATTAGAAAACCGTATGGACTGGCCCCTGCCGGATACGGGGCTTGAGAAGTCTGTTAGTCCACGAGAAGGGAATCCACCTCTTACATCTGTCCTGATCGAGATTGCTATCCACGAGAAACGAGTTGATGACGTATTGAAGTGGTACGATGTCCACAAACAAAGGCGAAAAGACTGGATGTGGGATAATCTTGAAGACAGGGTGGCAACGGCGATTGCGCGTGAGTATCCTGACAAAGCAGTCGAAATCTGGAAAAAAATCGCCGAAAGTCATATTTCCAAGGTCAATGTGGCTGCCTATGCTGAAGGTGCTGCGCATCTGCGAAAGGCTCAGAAAATATTTACACATCTTGGCAGAGCAAACGAATGGGACACCTATCTTCAGCAGCTCAAGGAGGCTAACCGGAGAAGACCGCGGCTTATCGAAATACTGGATGCGCTTTCGCAAAAGCCAATTATCCGGAGCACGCGTTAGGGTTGCCCTTTGTATTCCTTATCGGAAACCTTCCTGCTCTTGTTCTTCCGAACCCCGGCAAAGAAATGCTCTACTTTTTCCCCTCTCAAAATTTGTGTTTCATTGATCGGCTTTGTCATGCGTTCTCACTCTTTGTTTCTTTGAAAAAGTTATAACGGAAAGCGATATTGAAAGGTTACCCGTCGAAATGCATTATAGAATGTCCCCAAGGGCTGCATGATTTCTTCACCCGCCCGAAAAGTCAAGGTGCGACACCGCAGGGATGTTTTATGTTTTACACCACAGGACTATTATAAACCAAGTTTTTGTGGTGGAAAGTCGATCGCTTCACATGAGGCTCGAATCACTTTCTGAGTCTTCTTGCTGATCTTTAATGTTTCAAATACTGCCTTCAATCTGTCAGGATCAATTTTACGGGCTATGATGGAACACTGCTCAAGGTCTTTATCCTTCTTGCCTTCACCTCGTCTTCTTTGTGACATAATCATTTTATGTACAAAATAGGCTTCAGGAATCGGCGCCCTCACCTCGAAATCACCAAAGTCAGCAATGAAAGGGAAACTTAGAAGGAGATCAACAAAAGGAAGGGGAGAAGCAGTAATATTCCATCTTCTGACTGACACAACGTCATCATATCTTCCGCCTTTCCTGTGGATGACAAATTCAATAGTGAAATTTTCACGGGTAAACCTGCGAATGCCCGACTGCATAATCACAGGGATATATCCGAGATCGATGATAAGTTTTTCGATATCCACTTTTCTATCCCTGCCCGGATGAATGAATTTGACTGCAAAATCGATGTCCAGCGTCCGAAGTGTATAGTTTATTCCGAACACTTCTTGATATAAAGGCATAACCCAGCTACCAATGAGCATGGACTCTTCAAAGAAACCTACCGAGTGGAGAGCCTGCAAAAGCTCCCAAACTTCAACAGGAAAGATATCCTTATTCTTTACTGTGATGTGCATACCCTCGTCCTTTACCACCACTCATGATCTTGTTCAGATAAGCAATTTTGCTCTTATAGGACTGAATTTCCTTCTCATATTTTTTTCTCATTTCAAGCTTTTTTAATAATTCTTGGACGTGATTATTTGGTATATGCTCATTGATGACCTTTTTGCCTTTACGGTATTTCAGGTAGAAATAGGAATACACCTTGTTCTTATACTGTTTCTTTCGCTCATTTATTACGCCTTTCGGAAGCTTGGAAATAGATTTCTCAAGGCTGTTAAGCATTTCCTGACAGCGCTTCAATTCGTCCTGAAGCATGCCACTGATAACCTTATCTTTTTCCACCACTTTCATGCTTTTATTATCCATATTGTGGTGGAAAACAGCAAGGCTTAAATTCACTTTATACAGCACTGCAGCACTGTCTTACTTTTTAACCCTTGACAGTGGGAGCGATATTGAACGGCTGCCTATCGAAATGCATTTGAGAATGTATCAAAGGGCGCATGATTTCTTCACCCGCCCGAAAGTCAAGGTGCGACACCGCAGGGCTCTTTTAACACTTTAGTTCATTTAGTCAAGAACATCCCCTTATTATATTATATTACTTATTATTATATTACTTATTATATTACTTATTATATTATATTATATTATAT
>VGWY01000129.1 GCA_016873575.1 Nitrospira sp.
TGGGGATGTCCTTTTAAGGATAAATGAGTATAATATTTCTAATCCCGAGGCTGCTCTACAAGCATTCACAGCCCTCAAGGGAATGGACAGGGTTCAACTGGACATTATAAGGTCCGGAGCAAAAATGACTATGACGTACCAGATTAGGTAAGGAGTATTTATGAAACTTGTCACTCGTTACTTGTTACTCATTACTTTTTGTCTATTCATTGTTACCGTCTGTTTTGCTGAAACAAAAAAGGCTGAAAAGGTTACATTCAATTTCGTTGATGTTGACCTGTCAACCGTAACAAAATTCATAAGTGAAATTACAAAGAAAAATTTTATCTTTGATGAAAGGGTAAAAGGCAAAATAACCATTATAGCCCCTTCTAAATTATCTGTTGAGGATGCATACAGTCTTTTCACATCTGTGCTTGAGCTGAAAGGCTTTACCGTTGTCCCATCCGGCATAGACGCATATAAGATTATCCCTGCCATAGAAGCAAAACAGCGTGGAATTCAGATTACGACAGAAAAACTACCGGTCAATGAGAGCTATATAGCAAGGTTGGTTTCTTTGAATAGTATATCTTCAGACGATGCACTCAAGTTTTTACAGCCTGTTGTCTCAAAAGATGGCCATATATCCACATTTGGCCCCGGTAACCTGCTTTTAGTAATCGACTCGGGACTGAATATCGAGAAAATCCTCTCTATCATCGAGATCATAGACCAACCATCCGTGAGAGAGGAACCCGAAATTGTTCTTCTCAAATATTCAAGTGCTGATGTCATTGCCAAGATACTGAATGAAGGTCTTGGCCGTGGAAAAATAAGAGCTGTTCCCGGCCAGCAAATTCAGACAGAGGAAGCAAGGGCTGTAGCTGACCAGAGGTTGAATGCTGTCGTCCTCTTTGGGGACAAAGGGATCAGAGAATCCATGAAGGGACTCATTGCTCTTCTTGATATACCCTCACCTGAGGCACAGGGGAGAATAAATGTCTACTTCCTTGAGAATGCCGATGCAACAGAGTTATCCAAGGTATTAGAAGGAATATTAAAAAGCACCCAGGCAACAAGACAACCTACAACAGGTGTCCCGGGTGCTCCAATTGTCACTCCATTCGAGGCAGCCGGTGTCATAACTGTCACCCCTGATAAAGCGACGAATGCACTTGTGATTGTTGCATCACCTGCTGATTATCAAAATCTCATTCAGGTTATCAAACAACTCGATAAGAGGAGAAAACAGGTATTTGTAGAGGCAATGATCGTTGAAGCATCTATGGATAAACTGAGGGAGCTTGGAACAAACTGGAGGGCTATAGGGAGGAGTGAGGGTGAACCTGTGATAATAGGTGGTGTCGGAGCCATTAATTCGACTGCTATTCAATCTATAATCAGTGGACTTTCAGGTCTTACAATTGGAGGCATGGGAAATTATCTGTCAATACCTGTAACAGCCTCTGACGGGACATCTACGAACATCACCGTTCCTGGTTTTGCTGCACTCTTCAGCATTAGTGAGTTTCAGGGAGTTGTGAATGTCCTCTCAACTCCCCAGATACTTACCTCTGATAATAAAGAAGCAGAGATAGTTGTGGGTGAGAATGTGCCTATGGTGAGCAAAAGAGAATCTGATCCAACAAGAACTCTATCTCTTTTTACCACCATAGAAAGAAAAGATGTAGGAATTACACTCAGGCTAACTCCACAGATAACAGAAGGAGACTATGTAAAGCTTGATATATACCAGGAAATATCTTCGGTTAAACAGGAATCAGAGAATATCCTCATTAGCGTTGGACCGACGACGACAAAACGATCAACAAAGACCTCTGTTGTTGTGAAGGATACACAGACTGTAGTCATAGGTGGTCTCATGCAGGAAAAGGATGAGGAAACCATTTCAAAGGTTCCCATTCTTGGTGATATACCCCTCTTGGGATGGCTCTTCAAATATAAAAATGCAGCAAAGACAAAGACGAATCTCCTCGTCTTTCTCACTCCCCACATTGTTAAGGAAGCAGAGGATCTCGTCTCTATTACAAAGGATAAAAAGATGGAATTTGCAAAGTCTGAGAGGCAATATCTCGAAGGCGAGCTGCTTATTAAATTCAAGGAAGGGGTTACTGGTGAGAAAGCGTTAGCAATAATTACCGGGAAGGGTGCATCGGTTATAAAATTTATTGAGAACATAGGGGTATATCACATAAAGCTCAAAAAGGGGCAGGATGTTGAAGATGCAATTAAGGAATTCACTGATTTACCCGAAGTGGAATATGCAGAACCGAATTATAGAATAAAGATAAAGTAGTAACTTCTTTAAAACATTTACCCAGATAATGCAGACATTCGATGATGATAATTTTCAGATAACAAATCTCACTTTGGTACTGACAGAAATGACCTTCGACCAGGACTATACAATCACAATTGAACTACTTTAACAACTTCGATGCTCGGTGGTTTTATGACGAGGATATTCGCTTACAAAAGGAAAAATAGCATCATTTAGAGAGAAGAAATTACATCATCGGGAGGGCAAAATGCCCTCAATACCAAGAGTGGCTGTTCCTTTAAGGAGAAGGCGATAGATTTGTGTTATAATTTCTCATAGATGAGGAAGGTGGATAAACTAAGATTTTATACAGATAATCAATTATTTTATGGTTGGTAATAGATTAAAATGACAAGGGGTTGACACATATAGCAAAGAATCTATATTTCTTATCAAGAATTTCAGAAAAGATAAAAAGGATTTCAAATTTTGAAATAACAAAGGGAGAAATATATGAAATTGAAATTAAGAGAAACGTATAAGGAAAAAATATCAAAAGAGCTCCAAGACCTTTCTGAGTCAGAGATAGAGAAGATTATGAAGATGATACATTTTATAAAAACAGATTTTTGGGGAGTGAAAAAGGATGCCTCAATAGAAAGTTTTAAAAAAGCAAGAGGTGCTTGGAAAGATGTTGATATCGAAGGAATATTTAAAAAGCTCAATGAAAGTTGGAGACAGTGGAGACCATCAAGGTCTGTGTAGATACAGATATAGTAATTGATTACCTTCGTGGGAAGAACGAAAATCAGGATATTCTTCCTAATCTTATTACAAAGTATGATGTATATATTTCTCCTGTTTCTGTTTATGATCTGTATTACGGAGGGTATTATTCGGGTAAGATTAAACCGGTCGAAAATGTATTATCACTCATAACCACATTTGATTGGACAAGTGAAGACTCTAAGAAGGCTGCACAAATCCATGCAACATTGTCAAAGGCTGGAGAAACGCTGAGCGTTAAAGATGTCCTTATTGCTGGACTCTGTATTTCAAGGTCAGTTACTTTGATAACAAGAAATGTTTCACATTTCAGCAAAATAAAGGAGCTAAAAGTTATTAGTGGGACAAGATATATAAACCTGAATCCTGCGTAAAAATGCAATAACTGCATTTAGCAAAAGATGCATTCGATAGAAAAAACGAACTTTATTGTATATTTCAGTGAAGTCAAAAGTATTAGTATTTTAATATTTTTAATACTAATGCTTTTGCCACAGTATGTTTTTTCGGAAAATATAAAAATAGTCGAGTCCGTAGGTGAGGCATATCTCGGAGAAGATACCACCCCTGCAGAGGCAAAGGCAATTGCCCTTAACAATGCAAGAAGAAGTGCCCTTGAAGAAGCTGTAGGTATAGTTGTGCATGGTTCAACTGTTGTTTATAATAGCGAATTGATAAGTGACCTTGTTTTCACTGCAACAAAAGGGCTTATTGTTAAAGAAAAAATTATTGAGAAAAAATGCCAAACAAAAGATGAACAAATCTATTGTCTTACAAAGATTGAGGCACATATTAAACCTCTGGGTTTTGAAAAAAGTGGGAATTTAAAGATATTAAAGGCATCAATTCAAAGGCCTGATAAAGATATTGTGATAAAATCTCCGGTGTTCCAGAAGGGTGATGAAATACAGGTTAAGGTTATTGTTAATGAAGACTCATTTGTAAGCCTCTTTAGCGTTGGCCAGTATGGAAATATTAGCAAACTTTTTCCAAATGATTATAGTAAACAAATTGTTATACCATCTGAGAAAGAGTTTATCTATCCAGATTATACGCAGAGGTCAATGGGTTTAAAGTTCAGAGTCCATACTCCCAAAGGCTTGAAAAAAGCAGTAGAATCTGTTCTTATTATTGCTACAAAAGAAGAAACCAACCTTCTTTCGAACAAATCAATCCAGAATCCAACAATCTCAGACCTGATGAGCGAACTTTCAGAGATAGACCCATCATTGTGGGTTGAAAAGACACTTGGCTATGAGGTAAGGGAGTAATATTCCTTATTTTAAGGAGGTTGAAATTGATAGGTAGATTAAAATGGTTTCTTGTTTGCCTTTCTGTCTTGATGACAGTAGGCCTATTGACAACAAAAGCCTCAGCATTCAGTGTCCAGCTTCGTGGGGGAACTGGAAATGTTGCACCAGACAGAGATGAAGAACATGGAATTCAAGCAGGCATTGATGTATTCATCTATGAGGGGAGAATCATAGATATACTTGCAGGGGTTGAATATACCAAATTTACTGCTAAAGGGTCATTAAAAGGCAGTGACACTGGTCCTGGATATTTTTGTAATTACGATGTGTCATATCACAATGAAGTTTCAGTTTCAGCTTTCCCTTTTGGCATTCGCATTAAGTATCCAGCAACCGAGCGATTAAAACCATATGTTTCCCTCCAAGGAGTCTATGGTACCTTGAGAAGTAAATTCTCTGACACCTCTGGATCAGGATCGTCCAGTAATGTTTATTTTAAGAAGTCGATAAATGATAACATTGATGAGAAAACTAATTTTATGGCATACAGAGCAGGTATTGGAATAGATATAGGGCTTGGTAGACGTACAAGCATTGGAATCGAGGCTAATTATACAGATGGAATTCCTGACAGCGAGAGGTATCTATATACCATAAGGTCAAATAATAACGATATTAGGATCAAAGTGAATGATAACTCCCCAATGATAGGAATTGGTCTTGGACTGCGATATTATTTTTAATCAAGTAAACAAATATGGTAACCTTTCTGCTGATCTAAACGAGAGCAAGGTAGAGGTCTTTATCTGTGCTAATAGATTTCTTTAATTAAAGAGTAAGGGCAAAATTAGGAGGCATTTAAAAATTAGAAATTATAACGTTTTAATTTTAATAATAATAGTTTTTGTTCTTTTAATAGGGTATCTAAAGATTGAAGCTGCATCTTCGATTAGTAACTCTATTCCTGCTAATTTAGCTATTGCTCCTTTGAAAGTGTCTTCTAATGCGAACATAGAACTTAGAGCTATAGACCAAAAAAATATTGCTCTTAAATTTCCAAGGATACTGACTAAAGAGATAGAAAAATATATACGAGAAAAGAGATTTTTTTCAAAGGTTGTTTCTATTAGAGAACAGGACCTTCCATCTTCAGCCAGTATCTCTGAAATCGCACAGGCAGGGAGAGATATTGAAGCTGATGTAGTCCTTGAGAGTAAGATTTTAGAATTTGACGGTAAAATTGACTATGGATTTCGTACATCACTTAGGGAATATATGGTAGTAGAATTAGTTTTATATGAGACAAATACTGGATTAAGGCTGTGGCATGGTAGAGAAAGTGTAAATCTGGAAAGATATGTTCCGATTAATTCATGGTCAGATGAAATGGTAGAAGACAAATATATTGTTATTGCAGAAAAAGAGATATTACCTGGGATACTTGCAGTCCTCTTGCCTAAGATGTATGAGGACATGGCTGGATATAAGCCGCCGACAACAGATAAGTTGGTTGCTGCCGCGGCTGACTTTGTTGCAGATGTTGACCGGGTGCCGAGATTTGTAACCGAAGTAAAAAACAATGCCTTTGCAGTTGTTATTGGAATTGAAGCATATAGAGATCTGCCCTTGGCTGAATATACAGTCCGTGATGCAAAGATAATGAAGGAATACCTTGTTAGAGTAATGGGATTCCCGCCTGAAAACATAGTAACCCTTCTTAATGAACGTGCAACCAAAGGAGATATTGAAGGATATATAGGAACATGGCTTAAAAATAATGTGGAGAGGAATTCTATTGTCTTTGTTTACTACGCAGGACATGGCGCACCCAATCATGTGACTGGCGAAGCATTCATTATTCCCTTTGACTGCAACCCTACATTTCTTGAGGCTTCAGCAATTCCATTAAAAAAACTTTATCAGATGCTTGCCGAGCTTCAGGCAAAAGATATTTTAGTGGTAATGGATTCTTGTTTTTCTGGGGCAGGAGGAAGGTCTGTAATGGCAAAAGGCGGAAGGCCCATAGCTGTTTCGATTGAAAATCCCTTTTTAGCAACAAAAAATATCATTGTGTTAAGTGCTGCGAAGGGAACTGAAATCAGTTCAAGCTATCCCGAAAAACGGCATGGACTATTCACATACTTTTTGTTAAAGGGATTACAGGGAGAGGCCGACTTCAATGGGGACACAACAGTAAGTCTCGGAGAACTCTATAATTACATAACGCCAAATGTAAAAAAAATAGCGAGGGAAAGTAATCGTGAGCAAACCCCATTGCTTATGCCCGATCTTGAGATGATCGGGAACAGAACAAGCCTTCCCATATGCCGTGTTAGCAAATAAATAGTACAGTATTTAAAAAGGGAGAGCATTTGACCTCCCTTTTATTTTGTCTATTCTGTAAATTCAATAAAAGAAGAAGCTTTATGATATAATTTCAAAAGCCTGTTCATAATAAAAAGTTTTGATAAGTTAAGGTGTTTTTGTAATGAAAACTCTTGACACTATATCCGATGAAGATGTAGAAATCTCTCTCATCAAGGAAGTTCCCCTTTCTTTTGCAAAGGGTAACATGATCATGCCTTTGAGAAGGAGAGATGGATACCTTTCGGCTGCTGTAGCAGATGAGAGAGGAATTTTTGCCTTACGGGAACT
This sequence comes from Nitrospira sp., assembly GCA_016873575.1. Taxonomy (GTDB): domain Bacteria; phylum Nitrospirota; class Thermodesulfovibrionia; order Thermodesulfovibrionales; family SM23-35; genus VGWY01. The sequence continues at coordinate 6,958 of VGWY01000129.1, forward strand.
ATCAAAACATTTTGGATTACAACCCATGCCTCTGAATGTACCTTCAGGTGTTATTCTTGATGCGATCAACAGGTTCTATGGCCAGGTGGGATCTGCCGAAGAGGTTATGGACAATATCACAGGTGAAGACCTTTCAGCAGTTGCAACAGCATTTGAAAAACCACAAGACATCCTTGAACTTACAGAAGAGGCACCGATCATAAGACTTCTCAATGCCCTTTTACAGCAGGCAGTAAAAGAAAGGGCAAGTGACATACATATCGAACCCTATGAAAAGGAGCTCGATGTCAGGATGAGGGTCGATGGAATTATGCACAGAGTGTTAAGCCCACCGAAGATTATTCAAGACGCATTGATAAGCAGGGTAAAAATAATGGCAAACTTGGACATTGCTGAGAAAGGCTGCCTCAG
>VGWY01000130.1 GCA_016873575.1 Nitrospira sp.
GTCCCCTAATTTGTATGCAGCAAACCCGTGTGAAAGCTCATGAAAGGTAATCGCTATCAGAATGGGGAATGCCGAAACAACGATATGTTGAGCAATATTCGAGAAATCCAAAAATATATTTCCTTTCTCAAAGGATTGTATTTACTAAGAAGTTCATAAGTAAGAACACATATAGTCCAAATTTTGTCATTCCGTGCTTGACACGGAATCCAGTGTTTTTCTGGATTCCCGCTTTCGCGGGAATGACGATCATGTGGCTTTACTTATGACCGCCTTAGTCAACTTATAACTTCCTCTATGACCTCTGTGGCCTCTGTGGTTTGAATTTCCTGTTATATGAAGCGTCATAAATAATTACGCATTCATATTTCTAAATCTGTGTAATCAATAAAACGCAGGTATTTAAGTCGTTTTATATAAAAACTATAATTTGTATAAAAAGGTATTGTCAAGGTATGAGTGAACATTATATAATTATTCACATAAATCATGTCTGCTATAGTCATTATCCCTGCCCGTTATGATTCAACCCGTTTCCCGGGAAAACCCCTATCCCTCCTCAAAGGGAAAACGCTTATTCAGCATGTATATGAGAATTCACAGGGCGCACATCTCATAGAAGATGTCATTGTTGCAACAGACAGTGAGACTATATTCGAGAAAGTTCTTTCTTTCGGTGGTAAGGCTGTAATGACAGACAGGTCTCACCCTTCTGGTACTGACAGGATAGCAGAGGTTGCTACTTCAATAGATTATGATATTATCGTCAATGTGCAGGGTGACGAACCGCTCATCCGGCCTCAAATGATAGACGATGTTATCGCTCTCCTTGATGATGAAAGAGCCTCTATCGGAACACTGATAAAAAGGATAACAGACACCGGAGAAATTATGGATCCGAATATTGTTAAAGTTGTCTTTGATAAAGATGGATTTGCTCTCTATTTTTCCAGGTCACCAATTCCTTATCATAGGGATGAATGGAAAAATTTAGGACAGGTCACGGGTCACGGGTCACGGGTCACAGTTTTCAAGCACATAGGAATTTACAGTTACCGGCGGGAGGTGCTTCTTGCACTTTCCCGAATGGAGCCTACAGAACTTGAAAAGAGAGAGAAGCTCGAGCAGTTGCGAGCACTCGAAAACGGAATAACGATAAAGATACAAGAGACCTTTTTTGAAACATTTGGGGTAGATACCCCTGAAGACTTAGAGAGGGTAGAAAAATGTCTAAGTACATCTTTGTAACCGGGGGAGTTGTTTCAGCACTCGGAAAGGGCATTGCTGCTGCTGCAACTGGTGCACTCCTCGAGGCAAAGGGATTAAAGGTCACCCTTCAGAAATTAGACCCTTATATCAATGTTGATCCTGGTACATTAAGCCCATTTCAGCACGGAGAGGTATTTGTTACTGACGATGGAGCAGAGACAGACCTTGACCTCGGGCATTACGAACGATTTACATCAATCAGGACATCACAGACAAATAATTACACCACGGGCAAGATCTACTTTAATGTAATCACAAAGGAGAGACAGGGTGATTATCTTGGAGAGACGGTCCAGGTTGTCCCCCATATTACTGACGAGATTAAAAATGCAATAAAATCTGCAAGCAATGGGTATGATGTGGTGATTGTAGAGATCGGTGGTACTATCGGAGATATTGAAAGTCTGCCTTTTCTTGAAGCAATAAGGCAGTTTCGGTATGATGTTGGCAGGGAGAATGTCCTCTACATTCACCTTACCCTTATCCCCTATATTAAGTCAGCAGGGGAAATCAAGACAAAGCCTACTCAGCATAGTGTGAAAGAATTCAGGGAGATAGGGATCCAGCCTGACATACTGTTATGCAGAACTGAAAGACATCTCCCATCTGAAATAAAAAAGAAGATCGCAATTCACTGTAACCTTGATATAGATGCCGTAATCTCTGCAAGAGATGTTGAAACCATATATGAAGTTCCGATCATGTTACATAATGAAGGGCTTGATCACCTTATAGATAAGAAATTCAATCTTGACGGAAAAGAGCCTGACCTTAGTATCTGGGAAGATATCGTGAGAAAGATAAAGGAACCCGAACACGAGGTCAATATTGCAATTGTTGGTAAATATACAGGATTGAAAGACTCGTACAAGAGCCTCTATGAAGCTCTCACTCACGGAGGCATTGCAAATGATGCACGGGTAAATTTTCAGTGGATAGACTCAGAGGAGATTAGGGTCAATGGCCCTGAAAGGTATCTAAACGAAGCTGATGGAATCCTTGTGCCAGGCGGGTTTGGATATAGAGGGATCGAGGGAAAGGTTAATGCAATACAATATGCACGTGAAAAAAAGATACCCTTTTTTGGTATATGTCTTGGTATGCAGTGTGCTGTCATAGAATTCGCAAGAAATATCTGCGGGCTCTCTGCAAATAGCACAGAGTTTGATATAAGCACACAAGACCCTGTTATATATCTTATGGAAAGATGGTATGACTTCAGGAAGGGAAGAGTCGAGATACGGTCAGAAAGCTCTCAAATGGGCGGGACCATGAGACTTGGAGCATATCCCTGCATCCTCGAAGAGGGCACAAATGCCTTCAGGGCTTATGGGATAAAGGAGATATCTGAAAGGCACAGGCATCGATATGAGTTTAATAATGCGTATAGGGAAATACTCACAAGACATGGTTTGAAGATTAGTGGTCTGAGTCCCGATGGAGAACTTGTCGAGATTATCGAGATTGAAGCCCATCCATGGTTCCTCGGATGTCAGTTCCATCCTGAATTCAAATCAAGACCAACAGACCCGCATCCATTATTCAGGGCCTTCATAGGTGCATCTCTCAGCGAGAAAAGATCTCTCTTCCCTTATGCTGGAATTGATTCCGAGCAGAAAGGAAAAGGCATCTGATGGTGACAAGGGAACTAAGTATAGCAGATATAAAGTTTGGAGGGGATAATCCTCTCCTTATCATTGCAGGGCCCTGTGTCATTGAAAGTGAAGAGGTTGTATTCACTACAGCAGGAAGACTAAAAGAAATATGCAAACAATTCAATCTGCCGCTTTTATTTAAAAGCTCCTATGACAAGGCAAATCGCACTTCCCTCAAATCTTACAGAGGACCCGGAATCGATAAGGGGTTACAGATCCTTTCTGATGTGAGGAACACACTGAAGATTCCTGTGATATCGGATGTTCATTCAGTCGAAGAGGTGAAACCTGCTGCAGATGTTCTTGATGTTCTTCAGATACCTGCTTTCCTCTGCAGACAGACTGATCTTATCCTTGCAGCATCAAACACAGGTAAACCTGTAAATATCAAAAAGGGGCAGTTCCTCGCACCGTGGGATATAAAGAATATTATTGATAAATTTACCTCCACAGGCAATCACAACCTTTTCATCACAGAACGAGGCACATCATTTGGATACAATAACCTCGTTGTAGATTTCAGGGGATTACCTATCATGAGGTCTTTCGGTTACCCTGTTATCTTTGATGTTACCCATAGCCTTCAGCTTCCAGGGGTACAGGGCAGTTGTTCTGGAGGGCAAAGGGAATTTGCAGAGACTCTCGCAAGGGCAGCGGTAGCCGTAGGCGTAGATGGACTCTTTATGGAGGTACACCCCGACCCTGACAAGGCATTATGTGATGGTCCGAATATGATAAAGTTAGATGAAATAGAGAATATGCTGAACATGGTGAAAGCACTATATGAATTCATGAAAAGACCAGTAGCCCCCTGTGATTGGTTGTAATTCAAGTTGTGTATTTTATGAATTGTTCTGACATAAAACTCGTCATTTGAGTACAATAAAGGAGGATTTAAAAATGAAGACGTTATTATTCTTTATGATGTCTCTCCTTTTCCTTTTAGCCACTTGCCTTTATGCTTCACAATCAACAATTACAGAATCTGAAGGTTATGCCTGCATGGGTGAGGATAAATCAAGGAAACAGACGGAGCAGGCTGCAATGGCTGATGCAAAGAGGAAGGCAGCAGAATCTGTGTTGACTTACATTAAAGAGCGAGACGCATGTTAAGGATTTCGAGCTTGAGAAGGATCTGGTATCAGCATATGCAAATGCAAGTGCAAGTGTAAAAGTTGTTCAGGAGGTTGAAAAGGCATGGTATAAGGATGCATCAATGGGAGACTGCTTCAAAGTAATGATTAAGGCAGAGGTGATACGTGATGAAAAGATATTGGAAAAAATTTCGGAGCAAAAGCAAGCCTTTGATGACCCGACAGCACCGCTGAGTATTCAAGTCTGGACAGACAAGAAGGAATATAAAAGTAATGAAAAGATAAAGGTTTTTATAAAGGGGAACAAGCCATTTTATGCGAGGGTTGTATATAAGGAAGCAGGCGGCAAGCTCATCCAGCTTTTACCGAATCCGTACAGGAAGGATAATTACTTCAATGGCGGCGTAATCTATGAGATACCTTCCGGGAAGACAGATTTGAGCTTGAGGTCAGTCCTCCTTACGGTGAGGAGAACATAACCATTTATACAAGCACATCTCAATTAGGTGACATAAACCTTGAAGCTAAAGGTGGTATTTATCAGGTAATGACAAAGGCTAAAGATATTGGAGATAGGACAAGAGGAGTAAAGTTATAAGAAAAGTCTGATAGCAAAGGGACATCAGCATCCGAATTTTTTGAAGATAAGGTAGTTGTAAAAACTGGCAAATAGGTTTTATGACTTTTTAAACCTGGAGGTTAACTTGTATAAGAAACTTTCAATATTAGGCTTTTTGTTACTGATGATCTTATTAACGGGTTTTTCTGATTTATGGGCAAATTCAGTTCCTCCTTTAGATAATCCAGATTTCACGAGCAGTCCACCTAATGACTATGCTGCAAAAGGTTTAGTCAAAAAAGGATACTATCATGCAGGGGTTGATTTAAAGTCAAAGACCCACCCTCTCAAAAACGCGCCTGTATATTCAGTAATGGATGGAACCATAGAAGATGTATTCAGAACCTCTGATACTAATGAATATTGTGACGGGACAAAGATATACGAAAATATATCTGCTTGTCAGGTGCCCAGAGATAAAGTAAAAACTTTAAGAGAAGTGTGTGGACATTATTCTATGATGCTGAATTCTTAAAGAAAAGAGGTTGTGAACTCTGATAAGCAACGCTGTAGCGATGGATTATTGGCAAGGAAGCAGGGGTTGGGGTTATGAGAAAGGAATCGTTTTTTTGGTATTATTGATATACTATGGTCAAGGAGGAACACAATGAAGGCCACCGCAACCTTTGAAAAAAAAATAGTCGAGGAGTTGAAGGAACTCCCTGAGGAGGATTACCCGAAAATTCTGGAATTTGTACACTATCTGAAAAAGGGGATTCTCAGCGAGAAGAAAAAAAGAAAAGGCGGGAAGAAGAAAAGAGATCCGCTTTTACTTGTTGATGAATTCGCTGTTGATACCGGGATTCCTGACCTCGCAGAACAGCATGATCATTATCTATACGGCGTCCCCAAAAAGTGAACGAGCATGTATTTGCAGATAGCTTTTCATGGATAGCTTTAGTAAATACAAGAGACAATTATCATAAACACGTTGTAGAACTAATGACGGAGCTTTTTGAAAAGCAGACGAAGTTGGTTACGACTAATTATGTCCTACTTGAGACCATTAATGCTTTAAGTAAATCCGCTCACAGAAAAGCCGTTATTGAGCTTATACGCCGCATAGAGATATCTGACAATGTTGCCATTATAAAGATATCTGAAAACATCTATCAATCTGCATGGAAAAACTATATTCGCGCCACTGATAAAGAATGGGGGATTACTGACTGTACAAGCTTTGAGATAATGAAAATGTTCAAAATTACAACAGCCTTTACAAATGACCATCATTTTGAGCAGGCAGGATTTAATATTCTTTTAAGGGTAGAAAGCACCTAAATAAAAGCCGAATGCTATGAAAAACGTCATTGATACAGCAAAAAATGTTTTAAAGATTGAGGCTGATGCAATACTTGATCTGATTGGTAAACTCAACAGCAATTTTGAACAGGCAGTTGAGTTGTTGCATAACGGCAAGGGCAGGGTTGTGGTAACAGGCATGGGCAAATCAGGTCTTGTTGGCAAAAAGATAGCTGCTACGCTGGCATCAACAGGAACACCTGCCTTTTTCCTCCACCCTGCTGAGGCAAGTCATGGTGATCTTGGAATGGTTACTGAAAGAGACGTTATCATTGCCATATCGAACAGTGGAGAAACCGATGAATTAGTAGGGCTAATCCCGTTTTTAAAAAGGTTTGGCATTAAGCTTATCTCTATGACCGGGAATCCAAACTCTACCCTTGCAAAGTCATCTGATGTAACACTTGATATATCTGTTAAGGAAGAGGCCTGTCCAATGGGTATTGTGCCCACAGCATCAACTGCCGCAACCATGGCAATGGGCGATGCCCTTGCAGTAGCGCTCCTCATGAAGCGCGGGCTGAATGAAAAGGACTTTGCCTTCTTTCATCCAGGAGGGAGTATTGGTAAGAAGTTTTTCATCAAGGTGAAAGACCTCATGCATACCGGGGATCGTCTTCCTCTTGTTTCATTTGACACACCGATGTCAAAGGCAGTCATAGAGATGTCATCCAAGAGGCTCGGTCACGCCATTGTTGTAGATAAAGAAGGAAGAATGTCAGGTGTAGTAACTGATGGAGATGTAAGGAGAGGCTTAGAGAAATGGGCTGGTAAGCTCTTTGAATTGGCTGCTGGAAAGATCATGACAAAAAACCCAAAAACAATATCCGAGGAAGAACTTGCAGCAAGGGCGTTATCTATCATGGAGAGTTATTCAATAACAGCCCTTATTGTGCCGGATGATGAAGGAAGACCTATTGGCATCATTCATCTGCATGATATCCTGAGACAGGGTATCGTCTAAAAATATCATTTACTCAATTCGCACTATTTGTGTTTATGAATATGAAAAGGTATACAATTTTTATAATAGCGTTTTTTACACTTACAGCTTCTCTGTTTGCCCAGATAAAGACAGACGTCTTCCTCAGATTCAGTAAACAGGAGGGAATCATACGAGTCGTGCTTGAATCTGCTGATGAAGAGTTTATAAATAAAACAAAGATTGTTACTTCACCATCAAAGATAAAGATAGAATTTCCAGGCCCGTTCAATCTGACAACCCAGCAGGATATACCTTTTGATGCAATGCCAGAAGATAGAATATTGGTAATAAATCTGAAAGAACAGGGCGAGATAAAGGGTATATCCTGC
>VGWY01000131.1 GCA_016873575.1 Nitrospira sp.
TCGGGATGAGCAATAATGTCTACTGGATTATTATATGTATAACCTTTTGTTTTAATAAATGTATCAAGGCCAAGCCATGTCTTTCCATGCTCATCAAGTATTGCTCCACGATAATTAGCATAGGGTATCTGGCTTTCTACCCAGATGTGCTCTACCTGAAAGTTTATAATCTTCCCTCCAGCAATTACAGGCTTATATGGTATACCCGCCTTCTGGAAAAATTCTGCTATCTTTGATGGGTCATCAATCCCGGTTAGATTTTTAACCTTTTCTATGTCAGGGAAAAATTCTATTACTCCTCTTGTATATCTTGATGGAAATCCCGATGCCCTGAGGAGGGATATAAGCAATGCTGCCTGATCACAATCATTTCCACTTTTTTGTCGCAAGGTCTCCTCCGCACCTTTCATGCATCCCCAATACCATTCTGTCTCAATGTTGTTTTTTACATACTCATATATTGAAACAGGATTCCAGTTTAATGACTGTGAGAGTGCTGCTATCTCCTGTGATATTGGGGCCTCAAGGGTGCTTTTGAGATCATCGGGACTGATTTCCTTGGTCCCCCCTTTGTAAGCAGGCTTTATGGAGGGTTCTGTATTTGGTTCTCTTGACGGATAGTTAAGGTTTTTATATGGAAGGCTTCCGAAGATCGGCCTCTTGTTTTTGTGAAGGATTTTATCGAGGAGATTATTGAGATTATCAAGATTGTTGATTATCATTTGCTGACTGCTGATAGCCGATTTCTGATCGCTTCCAAGTGCAAGACTGTCTATAAGACTTAAGTATTCCTCAATGGCTTTTCTATATCCCTCTGACATTGCCCTGTGCCTTTCTAATGCCTTTGTACCAAGGGCAATTACTTTATCTTCTCGTAACCTGAACCTCTCCTGAAGTAAAAGATGGGATGCCTTTATGTCTTCTGATAGGGTTTTTAACTGTCTTAATTCCGCAGTTATTACACTGCCCTTTTTGAGTTTTTGCTGTATCTTTTCAATGACAAGCCTGCTTTGTTCTAAATCGTTTTGAAGGTCTCTCTCAAGATCAACATCAGATGCCTTACAGAATAATGGCGAGAAGAAAATCAGGATTAAACTGAAAAATACAATTTGTTTTCTCACAAATTGCCCCCCTGATTGTCAGCGATATTTTTTATCCATATCCAGTGATAACATTATTATTATAAGCAGGACAGGCTTTCGTTTGTTGCAGATATTTTTCGACAAGTCTAAGTTCTTTCCGCTTATTATATTTGGCTTTTAATCATCTCAAGATTCAGGTTCTTTACTGCAGCCTTTTCTATGGTATCACTTTTAAAATCTTTCAGGTATGGAAATATTCCTATAATCGGCACATGACTGATTTCTTTTAAGACCTCCGGATTTGTATTTTCAGCGATTGTATTTTCAGGAGGACGACTATAATTAATGATTACGCCTGCAACATTCAGTCCTTCTCTTATTGCATAATTGACAGTCAACATCGTGTGGTTGATTGTGCCAAGGCCCGGCCGTGAGACAATAATGACTGGCAATCCAAGTTCTTCTGCAAGGTCAAGTACAAAATAATCTTTTTTTATAGGCACAAGTAACCCGCCAATTCCTTCAACGATAACCACCTCATATTTTCTTGAAAGCACCTTATATGCCTTTTGTATCTTATCTATATCAACGGGGATTCCTTCTATCACAGAAGCTGTGAAGGGGGCAAGGGGGGACTCAAAGCGAATTGGTGTAACGAAATCTATAGAATCATTCATGCCAGCCATTTCTTTCAAAAACATCCCATCAGATGGTATTAACTCTCTGCATTCATCTCTGAACGCTGAACGCTGAACGCTGAACGCTGATTTTTTACATCCTGTCTCTATAGGCTTCATTCCGCATACTCTGAGACCTAAAAGCTTGACAGCCTTGATCAATGCTGCAGTTATAATTGTTTTACCAACCCCTGTATCTGTACCCGTTATGAAAAAACCCTTTGACATTTAAAAAACTTTGGCTTGTAATGGAGATGTGTAATTCTCCACGATAGGCGGGACATTCCTGTCCCGCCTATTTAAAAAATATTTCAAAGTCAGTTTCATCCCTGTATCTTATTGAACTATACTTATAATCCTCTGGTTGCATAACCATATCCTTCCTTACTGGATTTTCCTCTATGTATCTTATCCTGTTTAACACTTTCTCTTCGCTATCAAGTATATAATCATAAAATCCGCTTTGCCATATTGAGCCTTTCCTGCCAAATGCTTCATTTATCCGTCTTGCTGAAAATCCTTTAATTGACTTCATACACTCCGAAATATTCTTATCCTTTGGAATTATAATTAGATGCAAATGGTCAGGCATAATAACAAATGCTAAAAGATAATACCATTGTTGTCTTCTTCCAAATAAAATTGCCTCAAGCTGTATATCCAATGCTTTTGAATCTTCAAATATCGGCTCTCTATTAACAGTGACAGATGTTGTCATATAAGGGTATTCTTTTAAATGTATATGTTTCAATACTGGCATATATACAATATGTTTTGAGGCGGGGTTGGAAAACCCCGCCTATCGGTATAATATTGACTAAGCACCAAGGTCTATACCTCCCTTAATGCTTCTATTAACCTGTCTATGTCCTCATCAGTATGAGCTGCGGTCACGGTTATACGTATCCTTGGCTCCTTAACAGTAGGTGGTCTTATAGCAGGTGCATATATGCCCTTTTCGTATAGATGCCCTGATACCCTTAATGTATTTTCGACAGTCCCCGTCCTCACAGGTATAATGGGTGTTTCACTTCCCATAATGTCATAGCCGATATTTTTGATACCATGAGCAACCTTATCCCTGTTTGACCAGAGTCTCTGTATTAATTCAGTATCCCCTTCTATTAATTCCAGAGCAGCCATACTTGCTGCAATAACACCCGGAGGAAGGGCTGTTGAGAATATAAAGCTTCTTGCAGTATTTAAAATCCATTCAATGAAATCCCTCCTGCCAGCAACAAACGCACCGAAAGACCCGAGTGCCTTTGAAAATGTCCCCATCTGGATAATTGAAGGTTCAGGTTTCATATCGAAGTGACTAAGTGCACCCCTGCCATTACCGAGCACACCTGTACCATGTGCGTCATCTATATAAAGGAGTGTCGAGTTCGGAGTTCCATGTTCGGAGTTCCATCTAAGACAAATATTATAGATATCCCTTAAAGGGGCAATATCTCCATCCATGCTGAAGACAGTGTCTGTGATAACAATCTTCCTCTTTGCGTTGTCTTTTCCTATTAACTCTTCGATATGAGATACATCTTTATGCCTGTATATTATTGTCTTTGCCTTACTCAGGCGACATCCATCAATAATGCTTGCATGGTTTAGTTCATCACTGAATATCGCAGTATCTTCATCTGCAATAGCAGGTATGATGCCTGTGTTTGCTGCATAGCCTGAGTTTAAAACAAGGGCAGACTCTGTACCCTTAAAGAGTGCAATCTTATCCTCAAGTTCCTTATGTATAGTGCTTCCTCCACTAAGGAGCCTTGAAGCAGCAGTGCCAGATCCATAAGCATCAAGAGACTTTTTTACTTTATCAATGATATAAGGATGACTTGAAAGTCCGAGGTAGTCATTTGATGAGAAGTTTATATATTCTCTGTTGTCAAATCTTATCTTTGGTCCCTGTGGAGATGAGCGGTCTTTTATCTCCCTAAGGAGCCCTTTTTCTTTCAAAATTTTGAGCCTTTCGGAAAACACGGGAATACCAACCTAATACAATTGAACCACTGAGGACACAGAGAAAAAATGCAACATACATCTTCCCACGAAAATGTCATTCTGGCTTGTCCAGAATCCTTCATTAAAAAAGATCCCCGACAAGCGGGAATGACAGTTGTTTATATTGTTCGGGACATTTTTCATGTTTCTTTGTGAGCATTATGCTCATGAGAGTTTGCGGTGTATTTTAACACAATAAGCTTCTATGATTTGCAATTTATCCTTCCTAATAGATATAATTTTTTATGATTATTCCTCTCATTTTGCTTTTCCTCTTCTTTTCTTCTACAGCCTTTTCTGAAGAACCAAAGAGAGATGTTATGGTGATAACCATAAATGGTGTTATAAGCCCTGTCTCAGCAGAATACATTGGGAAAAGTATCAAAAAGGCAAATGAGAAAAAGGTTGAGGCACTCATCATTGAACTGGATACACCTGGGGGACTGGATACATCGATGAGAAATATTGTGAAGGATATAATCGGAAGTGAAGTCCCCATTATTGTGTATGTTTCACCAAGTGGAAGCAGGGCTGCCTCTGCAGGGGTCTTCATAACATTAGCTGCGCATATCGCAGCCATGGCACCTGGAACCAATATCGGAGCTGCCCATCCAGTAGGCATCGGTGAAAAGATGGATAAGGTGATGGCAGAAAAGGCAACAAATGATGCAGCAGCTTATATAAAATCTCTTGCAGAGAGGAATAACAGAAATGTAAAGTGGGCAGAAGATGCAGTCAGAAAGAGTATCTCTGCAACAGGAGAAGAAGCATTAAAGATGAAAGTCATAGATATCGTGAGTAAGGATTTGAATACGCTCCTCTCAGATGTAGATGGCAAAAAAGTCAGAACAGTCATGGGTGAAAAGGTTTTGAAGACTGCAAAGGCAAAGGTCATGAGAGAAGAGTTGGGAGTCAGACACAAAATACTCAACCTCATCTCTGACCCTAATGTTGCATATATACTCATGCTCCTCGGCTTTTATGGCCTCTTCTTTGAGCTCACAAATCCCGGTGCAATCTTCCCAGGTGTGATTGGTGGAATCTGCCTCATCCTTGCCTTTTATGCATTTCAGACATTGCCTGTCAATTATGCCGGGCTTTTGCTGATTATCCTTGCCATCATCCTCTTTATCCTTGAGGTAAAGATTGTATCCCATGGGGTCCTTTCTATCGGCGGGGTAATATCCATGATAATTGGCTCATTGATGCTTTTTGAATCACCAGCGCCTTTCATGAAACTCTCGTTATATACTATTCTCCCTGCTACTATCATAACCACCCTGTTCTTCACTGTAACACTCGGCCTTGCTTTCAGGGCATATAAGAGAAGGCCTGTCACCGGCTCAGAGGGCCTTATAGGGATGGAGGGGATTGCAATTACTGATATAACAAAAGATGAAGGTATGGTATCATTACATGGTGAACGCTGGTCAGCATATTCTGATGCGCCGGTATCAAAGGGTGAAAAGGTAATCATTGAGGCTGTCTCTGGACTGAAAGTAAAGGTAAAAAGATCAATGAGCAATTAGCAATTAACAATGAAAAATTGATAATTGATAATTGATAATTTTTAATTGAGAAAAAGGAGGTTTATATGCCAGTGTTAGCACCGTCGTTCATGGGTTTTCTTTTCGTAATATTTCTCGTTATCTATTTTCTCTCGAGTGCTATTAAGATATTGAGGGAGTATGAGCGAGGAGTAGTATTTAGACTCGGGAGGGTTATACCTGTGAAAGGCCCTGGACTTGTTATAATCTGGCCGATAATTGATAAACTCGTCAGGGTTAGCCTTCGTATAGTCGCAATGGATGTCCCATCTCAGGATGTAATTACAAAGGATAATATATCGGTTAAGGTAAATGCTGTTGTCTATTTCAGGGTTATTGAACCCACAAAGGCAATCACAGAGGTCGAGGATTTTTTATATGCAACCTCGATGATAGCGCAGACAACGCTCAGGAGCATCCTCGGCCAGAGTCAGCTCGATGACCTCCTTTCCAAGAGGGAAGAGGTGAATGCAGAACTCCAGAAGGTTATTGATTTCCAGACAGAACCATGGGGCATAAAGGTAACAGCAGTCGAGGTTAAGAATGTTGACCTGCCAATAGAGATGCAAAGGGCGATAGCAAAACAGGCAGAGGCTGAGCGTGAAAGAAGGGCAAAGGTTATCCATGCAGAAGGAGAGTTCCAGGCCTCGCAGAAGCTTGCAGATGCAGCAACTATAATTGCAACAGCACCATCTGCATTACAGCTAAGATTCCTGCAGACGCTGACAGAGATAGCTACAGAGAAAAATTCAACGATAATTTTTCCTGTACCGATAGACCTGATTAAACCGTTCATGGAGAAATTTGAAAAAAAGACAGAATAACCCACAGTTATCTTTTCCTTTCAGATTCTTATACTGATAACTTAGAGAAGCTGTTTCACTTCGTCAGTATAAGTCGTTCTAAAAAAACAACAAAATAGTGAATTGGCACTTGACATTCTTTACATTTTTCCGTATAACATAGTATCAGTAATAAAATTTTTAATTATTATGGGAGGTTATCCCCATATAATTAAAGTAAGAGGTGAAATTATGCAAAGAATGGATGTAAGAACCAATGTAAAAATACCTGTGATAATTTTGTTCGGCAGGCATGATGTCCCTCCACAACAGGGAGTAACTTCAAACCTTGGTCTCAATGGTGCCTTCATAAACTCTCAATCATCTTTACCTACGGATTCTGTTGTTAAGCTTAGAGCCCAGTTACCACAAATGGGAGAGGTTGTAGTTGATGGGAAAATTTTAAGAAAGGATCAGACAGGTGTGGCAGTAAAATTTCTCAACCACGATAAACACCTTAAAAATATGCTCTGGCAATATATAAAAGATACATTACCTGACAAAATGATCTGTCCCTATTGTGGTTACGATAACCAGATTGAGGCTGAACGGTGCCGCCACTGTGGTCTGAGTATCAACTTTAGCAGTGAGGCCTTTCTTGATGTTCACGAAGATGAAATAAAAGAAAAATGGACACATTACATAGATACAGCAACTGCTGAGCTGCAGGGGAAACTGAGTGACATTGAGAAGGAGATTGAAAGCGGTAGTGCAGACCCTGAAAAGACCTACACCAAAATTGTCAATGCGACTGATGATTTTTTACAAAAGGCTGAGAAGTTTGAACATGAGATAAGTGACGAAGAAATAATTAAGGAAGTCCAGATCGACTTTCGAATTAAAACAAACCCTATTTTTTCGAAAAGCTATTTCACTGACCGTACAAGAACCTGGCCACAGGGATACCAGGGTGACTATAAAACACTTGAAGGTATATACAGGAATATACCACTTTCAGAAGGGGTTGGATATTATCTGGATATGGGTTTTCTGAACGCACCACTTGCTGAAGCTGTACGGAATAGAATAAAAAAGCTTGAAGAAATATTG
>VGWY01000132.1 GCA_016873575.1 Nitrospira sp.
AGCCATGGAAAGCATCTTGGGATATCCACTCCATGTCCGTTACCGGATAGCAGAAAAGATAGATCCGGTTGTTAAGAAGATGGATATGAGGATAGAAAACCGCAGACAGAAACTTGCCGGGAGAGGGATATATCTCAACCCCAAATATACATTTGAGAACTTTGTTGTGGGGACAAGTAACCAATTTGCCCATGCAGCAGCAAATGCTGTTGCAGACACCCTTGGCAAGACGTATAACCCGTTGTTCATTTATGGTGGCGTAGGACTGGGGAAAACACACCTCATAACTGCAATCGGAAACGCTGTCATTGATAAGAGGCCAGATATTCTTATTCTGTATGTCTCTGCAGAACAATTTACCAATGAGGTCGTGTCTGCTATCAGACACGAGAAGATGGGTGAACTCAAGGAGAAATACAGGAATGTAGATCTCTTATTGCTTGACGATATACATTTTATAGCGAATAAAACACAAACACAGGAGGAATTTTTTCATACATTCAATGCGTTGTATGAAAAACAAAAGCAGATAGTCATATCAAGTGACAGGCCACCAAAAGAAATCCATGCCGTTACTGATCGGCTGAGATCAAGGTTTAGCATGGGACTGATTGCTGATATACAACCTCCTGAACTGGAGACAAAGGTTGCAATATTGCTGAGGAAGGCTGCAATGGAAAGAATCAACTTTCCTGAGGATGTGGCGTACTATCTTGCCTCAAAAGTAAAATCCAATATAAGGGAATTAGAGGGGTGTCTCATTCGACTGTGTGCCCATGCGTCATTAACAGGAATGCCTATGAATAAGGAAATGGCAAAAAATATTTTACATGATATTATTGAGGAAGACGAAAAACCAATAACAGTTGATTCTATCCAGAAGATAGTGTGTGAACAGTTCGCCATTAAAGTAGCTGATATGAAGGCGAAGAAGAGAACAAAGGAAATTGCCTTGCCACGACAGATTGCAATGTATATCAGCAAACAACTTACGGGCCTTTCTCTCAATGATATCGGGAAGAACTTTGGTGGAAAAGACCATGCAACTGTTATATATGCGTGTAAACAGATTGAAGATAAGAGGGCAAAGGAAGAGGCGTTTAACAGGATGATCGAGAACCTTTTACGAAAGATAAAATCATAGGAGCAGGAGCAGAGAGGAGGTATTATGAAGATCATAGTATCAAAGGACGAGATTCAGGAAAAATTATCGAATATCCAGAACATCGTAGAGAAGAGGAACACAATGCCTATTTTGAGCCATTTTCTCTTAGATGTAGGCAAAAAGGGTACGTATATTGTTGCTACCGATCTCGGGACTGCATTAAAAGAGCAGCTTGAGGGCAAGGTAGAACGCGAGGGCAAGCTCTGCATACCTGCGAGAAAGCTTTTTGAGATAGCCAGGGAGGTTGAGGGGGATTTATTATTAGAATCAGGAGATGAATCAGATGAATCCGTCTCGGGTGGAGGAGGATGGCTCACCGTGAAAGCTGGAGCAAGTAATTTCAGAGTTGCATGTCTTCAAGCAAACGAATTCCCGGCATGGCCAGTCATGGAAGACAGTGAAGAGATAGCGGTTGATTCAAAAACCCTGCTCGAGATGATAGAAAGGACAATCTATTCTGCCGGAGAGAGTGATACGAGATACACATTAAATGGCCTGCTGTTTCACGCAAAGCCAGACAATACATTCCTTACCATTGTGGGGACCGACGGTCACAGGCTCGCAATGATCAAGAAAGAGATGCATGGGGCAGTAAAGGGTGAAAAAAGAATTATCGTGCCCCGGAAGGCTGTCTCAGAGTTAAGACGATTCCTCGATAGAGAGTCAGAAAAGGTTACCATATCTATCGGGAGCAGCCATCTGCTTTTTCATGTGAGGACAGGCTCTTCTGACAAAGTCGAAGCAGTAGAGTTTTTAACAAGGCTTATTGAAGGGACATATCCTAGTTATGAGCAAGTTATCCCGCCGTCAAATGAAAAAAAGGTATTTATAAAAAGGGATGTGTTAACAAAGGCACTCAGACGGGTTTCAATAATGTCAAGGGAGAGAGCAAATGCCGTGAGATTTGACCTTGAACAAAACAGCCTCGTCATCTCATCATCAAACCCGGACATTGGGGAAGCCAGGGAAGAAGTTGCAATAGACTATACTGGTGACAAGATTTCCCTCGGTTTTAATGCACGGTATATGATAGATGTGCTGGGAGCAATGATGTCCGAGCAGGTTATCCTCGAGCTTCAGGACCAATTAAGCCCTGTCCTTGTGAGAGAGGAAGGGAACGAGGATTACCGATGTGTTGTCATGCCGATGAGGATATAAATCACGTAAGACGTCAGGCGTGAAAAGAAAGGGGTTGAATGGAAGAAAAGATACAGGAGACTGAGTCCTATGGTGCTGAGGATATAAAAATACTCAAGGGCCTCGATGCTGTCAAGAAAAGACCTGCTATGTATATCGGGTCCACAGGGATTGAAGGTCTTCACCACCTTGTCTGCGAGGTAGTTGATAACAGTATTGATGAATGTCTCGCAGGCTTTTGCAAAAACATAGAAGTGACTATTCATCATGATGGGAGCTGTACGGTAATTGATGATGGGAGAGGAATCCCGACCGGACCCCATCCAGGCGACCCCGAAGGTCGTTCGGCAACCGAGGTTGCCCTCACGGAATTGCACGCAGGAGGCAAGTTTGAATCAAAGGCGTACAGGATATCAGGAGGATTGCACGGGGTTGGTGTATCTGTTGTGAATGCCCTTTCAGAATGGCTTGATGTGGAGATAAAGCAGAACGGAAGTGTTTATCAACAGCATTATGAAAGAGGTAAGTCAACAGGTCCATTAGCCACAGTTGGTAAGACAAAGGGAAGAGGTACAAAGGTGACGTTCAAGCCCGACCCCGAGGTATTCGAAGTTCAGGATTTCAGTTACGATATCTTATCGCAAAGGCTGAGGGAGCTGGCATTTCTGAACAGGGGACTCAAGATAACCCTTTCAGATGAAAGGACAGAGAAGAAACAGTTATTTCATTATAGTGGTGGAATTGTATCCTTTGTTGAGCACCTCAATAAGAATAAAACGCCTCTCCATCCAAAGCCTGTTTATACATCAGGGGAAAGGGAAGACATAATAGTCGAAATAGCCCTCCAGTACAATGACGGATATGCAGAGACTATCTACACGTTTGCAAACAATATCAATACAAAAGAAGGAGGGACTCATCTCATTGGATTTAAATCAGCCCTCACAAGGACGGTCAATAGCTATGCAACGTCCTCAGGACTTTTGAAGAATGGCAAAGAAGGGCTTTCAGGTGACGACATCCGAGAGGGACTGACAGCAGTTATCAATGTAAAGCTCCTTTCCCCTCAATTTGAGGGGCAGACAAAAATGAAACTTGGAAACAGCGAGGTAAAAGGAATCGTAGAATCTATTGTGAATGATACCCTCGGTACTTATTTTGAGGAAAATCCATCGGTAGCACGAAAGATTGTTGAAAAGGCAATTCAGGCAGCAAGGGCCCGGGAGGCAGCAAGAAAGGCAAAAGAACTGACAAGGAGAAAAGGGGCTTTTGAAGACACAGGACTGCCAGGAAAACTTGCAGACTGTTCGGAGAAAGACCCTGCATTAAGTGAGCTATTCATCGTTGAAGGGGATTCTGCAGGAGGTTCTGCAAAACAGGGACGGGACAGACGCGCTCAGGCTATTCTGCCCCTCAGGGGCAAGATACTCAATGTTGAGAAGGCACGGTTTGACAAGATGCTCAGTTCAGAGGAGATTAAGGTGCTCATAACAGCACTCGGCACAGGAATAGGCCCTGATGATTTTGATATATCCAAAATACGGTATCACAAGGTTATCCTCATGACTGACGCAGATGTGGATGGTGCACACATAAGGACGTTACTGCTCACCTTCTTTTACCGACAGATGCCTGAGGTAATAGAAAAGAGTTATCTGTACATTGCACAGCCACCACTCTTTAAAGTGAAGAAAGGCAAGACCGAACGGTATATTCAGAACGAAGCAGAGATGCAGAATATGCTCTTTGAGCTTGCTTCAGATGACCTCGAGATTCCAATAAAAGGACAACCTATAAAAGGGAAGGTGCTTATTCCCTATCTGAAAAGACTATCCAAAATTGAACGGTTAATGGAATGGTTTGAGAAGCGGAGGAGAGATCCGGATCTTCTGAGGTTTATACTGACATCAAGGATAAATAAAGATACATTGAAAGACAGAAACAAGCTTGAAGAATTCCTCATGATACTCAGAGAAAAAGATACGGGCATAACGATAGGTGAGATACAGCTTGATGAAGAATATCAGACCTATGGTGTTGAGATCAGGAGGCATACCTATAAACTGAATCTGGAAACGAATTTCCTTACTTCACCTGAGTTCAGAGAACTCGAAAATCTGTTCAGTATTATCAGGGATCTCGGTGAACCACCGTATGAAATAGGAACAAAAGATGGAGCAAAAGAAATAGGAACAAGCAGAGAACTTCTTGAGCTTATCCTGTCAACAGCCAAGAAGGGGCTCTCCATACAGCGGTACAAGGGCTTGGGAGAGATGAATCCCCAGCAGCTCTGGGAGACGACAATGGATCCTGAAAAAAGGACACTCCTTCAGGTGAACACACAGGATTCGGTAAAGGCAGATGAGATATTCACCATACTTATGGGTGATCAGGTTGAACCAAGAAAGGAGTTTATTACCACCCACGCCCTTGAGGCAAGAAATATTGATGTTTAACCCTTAAGATGCAAGATATAGCATACAAGATACAGGACAAATCCCCCAACCCCCCCTTTAGAAAAGAGGGGCAAGAGGGGATTACTAAAAAATCATATATCCTGCATCGGGCATCTTGTTGTGTCTCTGTGTTCTCTGTGGTGAGTCTTTTTTTAGTGCTGCTCCTGATATCATGTGGGAAAGACGAGGTTAAGCAGGTATCGCAGGAGTCAAAGACTGCGCAGGAGGTTTTTAAAGTTGCAGATATCCTGAGAAATGCTTATATACACAATGACCGTGTAGCCCTCGAAGAGAATTCTACAAAAGATGGCTATAGAGAACTTATCAATGCCATCAAAAGTTTTGAGACTGTAGACCTCACATTTACCCCGCGGTGGGTTGAGATACAGGATTCAGAGGTTCACCTCACTCTTTCGTGGAAAGGGAGATGGAGTGTCAGAGGGAAAAGTACTGAAGAGAGGGGAGTTGCAATCTTTGTGCTGGAAGGAAAGCCTTTCAAGCTTGCGAAGGTTTTAAGAGAGAATCCTTTCCGACAACCCGAATAAAAAACCTTTCGGAGTTGATAGTTCTTCTTGCATGAATGCTGGCTGAAAGCTCCGACTTTCTGTCGGAGATGAAAGCCAGCTATATAAAAAAGTTTTCCTTGCATGGAAGCCCCGACTTTTAGCCGGGGAGCTTCACTGCACCCCCTTTGACAGGGGTGAGGGTTCCCATCTGACTAATACAAACCCATTGCTTCTCTCACGAGTTTCATCGTTTCTTCTGTTGCCTTCTTTGCCTTTTCTGTTCCCGTATGTGCTATATCGTAAAGCATGTCAGGGTTACTGATAAACTTATTACGCTTTTCCCAGATTGGCTCCATGATCCTGAAGACATTTTTGATGAGAATCTTTTTGCAGTCAATGCATCCAATTCCTGCTCTTCTGCATCCCTCTGCTATTTCTGCCTGTTCCTCTTTGGAGGAGAATATTTTGTGAAGGTGATATACAGGTGATAATTCCGGATCTCCTATGTCTGTTCTTTTGACCCTTGCAGGGTCTGTAACCATTGTTCGTAGTTTTTGCTCAACCACTTCAGGTGTATCAGACAGATATATTGCATTGTCATAGCTTTTTGACATCTTTCTCCCATCTACACCCGTAACCTTTGGAAATTCTGTAAGCAAAGCCTCTGGTTCAGGGAAAATTTCCTTATAAAGATAATTAAAACGTCTTGCAATCTCTCTGCTTATCTCAAGATGAGGCACCTGGTCAATGCCTACTGGTACATACTTAGCCCTGTATATGATAATATCAGCGGTCTGAAGGAGCGGATAACCAAGAAACCCATATGTAGATAAGTCTCTGTCTTTCAATTCTTGCTGTTTTTCCTTATAGGTGGGAACCCTTTCAAGCCAGCCGAGTGGCGTTATCATTGACAGGAGCAGATGCAGCTCTGCATGCTGAAGCACCCTTGACTGGATAAATATCGTACATTTCTCAGGGTCAAGTCCTGCTGCTAAAAAATTAATGAGAATGTCCTTTGTGGATTCTTTCATGGATGAGGTATCTGCATACCCCGTTGTGAGTGCATGCCAGTCTGCAATAAAATAATAACAGTCATACTTGTCCTGGAGGTTCACCCAGTTATTCAATGCTCCTACCAGGTTCCCAAGGTGTAGCTTTCCGCTTGCCTGCATCCCACTGAGCACTCTTTCCTTATTCATGTTTTCTTCCCTCTCTTTATAGTAATTCCAACACTCTCATAAACAGATTCACAAAGGGCATAACAAAATAGTTTGCTATCCCGGTTGCAATAAGAACGAGGACAATGATAAAACCAAATGGTTCAATCTTGCTGAATGACACAGCCTGTCTGTATGGAAGAAATCCTATCAGCACCCTACCACCATCAAGTGGAGGGATTGGTATCATATTAAAGACAGCTAAAATAACATTTACAATAACACTCGACGTAAAGATCATTACCAGGGGCTTCATCACGATAACGCTTAGCGATTCAGGTAAAAAAACTGACAAGGGGAAAATGATAAACTTGAGAACGAATATACTGAAAATTGATAGCAGGATATTGGCTGTTGGCCCTGCAGCCGCTGAAATGGCCATATCTCTTTTAGGGTTTTTGAAGTTCATGGGGTTTATCGGGACAGGCTTTGCATATCCGAAAACAAACTGCCCATTGGTCAGTATGATGAGCATCAAGGGCATGAGTATTGTTCCTATGGGGTCAATATGCGCTAAAGGATTCAAGGTAAGCCTGCCCATCATCTTAGCAGTTGGGTCCCCTAATTTGTATGCAGCAAACCCGTGTGAAAGCTCATGAAAGGTAATCGCTATCAGAATGGGGAATGCCGAAACAACGATATGTTGAGCAATATTCGAGAAATCCAAAAATATATTTCCTTTTAAAAACTATAA
>VGWY01000133.1 GCA_016873575.1 Nitrospira sp.
CCCTCGATGGGAGGGGTATGGGGAGGGTGAAATATTTTCGGGTCAATGACCTGCTAATTCGTTCTTCTGCCAAGAAGGAATTCTGCAATATCAATATCCTCGGGGGTAGTGATTTTAATATTTCGGTATGACCCCATAATAACCTTTATCTTCCCTCCATACCGTTCAATGAGGGCTGCATCATCTGTTGCGTAAAATCCCTCTTTTATTGCCTTCCCATATGCTGCAAAAATTTTTTCATAAGGGAAAACCTGTGGCGTCTGGATAGCCCAGAGGGAATCCCTCTTCAGCGTCTTTTTTATGATCCCATTCTCTGCCTCTTTAATCGTATCTTTTGGAGGAACACCAAGAATAACTCCATCAAAACCATCCAATCCCCCCTCACCCCCCTTTACTAATTCCCTTATTGCCTCTTCTATCATGGCTTTCTCGATAAGTGGTCTTACTCCATCGTGTATAAGGACAATACAATCATTGTCTTCCACAACTTTGAGGCCGTTAAAAATAGAATCCTGCCGTTCCCTCCCCCCAGGTACTATCATTCGGATTTTTGAAAGGTTGTACTCTTCGAACACCTCTATCCCTATTTCCATATTTTCTTCTTTCAGCACAGGGATAATCTCTGCGATCTCATCAACAGCGTCTAATGTTTCAAGTGACCAGACAACAATCGGTTTCCCCATAAGGGTTTGAAATGGCTTGTTTGCTCCTGAACCAAACCTTTTACCCAGACCCGCAGCCGGCACAATTGCAACAACCTTATTCTTCATTATTTAATCGCCCTTAATTCTTCTCTCTCATACTCTTCCTTTGGCTTCGCGAATATCATTCTCCCTGCTGTTGTCTGCAATACACTTGTAACGGTTACATCTGCGTTTTTCCCTATGAGTCGTCTCCCATTTTCTATAACAACCATTGTTCCATCATCAAGATATGCAACTCCCTGGTTATACTCCTTCCCTTCTTTCAATACAAAGACATTCATTGACTCGCCCGGCAGCACAACCGGTTTCAAGGCGTTAGCAAGCTCATTGATATTCAGGACAGATACCCCCTGAAGCTCGGCAACCTTGTTCAGATTAAAATCATTCGTTATCACCTTAGCGTTCATGAGTCTTGCTAAGGCAACAAGTTTTGCATCAACCTCTTTTATCTTCGGGAAATCCTCGTCCACAATCCTTACGGTTATCTCTGACATCTTCTGTATCTTGTGGAGAACATCGAGTCCACGTCTTCCCCTTGCCCTTTTCATATGGTCAGCAGAGTCTGCTATATGTTGTAATTCCTGCAAGATAAACTGGGGTAGGATAAAAACCCCTTCGAGAAATCCTGACTCACATACTTCTACAATGCGGCCGTCTATTATGACACTCGTATCAAGGATTTTCAGGTTCTCTTCAACACCACGCCTTTTCAAAAGATTCAGGATACCCGGGATAGAAAGACTCTTTCCCTTGTTGATGCCAAGGAGAAGACCTACATAGCCGAATACTGCTGATACTCCAAACGATATCGCTTTTATATCCTCACCGAGGATTGGTTTTAATGGAAGCATAAAAAGACTGGCAAACAAGAGCCCAAAGGAAATACCCAGGAGCCCTCCAATTATTGCTCCAAAATCTACATTCTTGAGGATTGACTCTATGGCTATGGCAATGAGTCCTAAAAATCCTCCTATAAGGACGCCATACAAACCATAATTATACTTAATACCTAAGATATATCCTGAAAACGCAAAGAGTAAAAAAAATGAAATCCTTAGAAGAAGAAACATCTCTCACCTCCTTTCCTTTCAAAGTGACAAGTTATCAGTAAAAAGTAACAAGAAGTTTACATAAGTGATAACGTGTAGAAGTTAAAGTAAATTAGTGCAGAAGTGGTGAAGATACAAAATTATATATTCTAAACTTCTGAATTATTTTACTTGTCACTTTTCACTCATCACTGATTACTGTCTTTTAAGATGCCTTTAGTGTAGCGTAAAACTTTTTTCCATTCCTATTAATAAAAAGGAGAACTGTATCATTTTCTTTGATATGAGAGGCAATCCTGTTAAAATCCTCAAGGTTGCCTATCTGTCTTCTGTCTATCTCTTTTATGATATCACCTTTCTGGATGCCGGCTTCATCTGCCGGACTCCCTGGTTCTACCCTCACAACGACAACTCCCTTCTCAGATTTATTGAAACCGAGCTGTCGTGCTATCTCCTTTGTGAGGTCCAGAACGGTTAGACCTGTCAATGCCCCTGCCCCTGATTCTTCAGGCAATTGGTCCGGCAATACCTCTGCAACTTCTCTCGGAAGTTCAACTATGATCACCTTTACCGTATATTCCTTGCCTGAACGGAGTATCTTCATTGTTATTTCAGAACCAATCTTGCTCTGAGCAACCATATTTCGCAGGCTACTCACATCCTTAACTTCCCTGCCATTGAATTCAAGAACGATATCTCCCCTCAGAATGCCTGCCCTCTCAGCCGGGCTCCCTTCAGTAATATCACTGACAAGGGCACCCTTTGATTTCTTGAGACCAAACTTTTGTGCAAGTTCAGGCGTCAGCTCCTGTATCGTAACACCAAGCCATCCCCTGACAACCTTGCCCTTTTGAACAAGCTGATCCATAACAAGTCGAACCATATTGCTGGGCACAGCAAAACCGATTCCCTGATACCCACCGGTCCTTGAGAATATTGCAGTATTGATACCTATGAGTTCACCCTTGATGTTCACAAGAGGGCCTCCAGAATTCCCGGGATTTATTGCTGCATCTGTCTGGATAAAGTCCTCATAGTCCGCGATACCAACATTCGCCCTTCCAACAGCACTTATAATTCCCATGGTAACTGTATGGCTCAGGCCGTATGGGTTTCCTATTGCAAGGACAAATTCACCAACCTGCAGCCTGTCAGCATCACCCCAGGGGATTGTAGGAAGGTTACTCGCCCCTATCGTTAATATAGCGATGTCTGTTTTTGGGTCAGCTCCGACGATCTTCCCCTTGAATGTCCTCTTATCGAGCAGTGTTACCTTTATCTCATCTGCCCTTTCAACAACATGGTTATTCGTAATGATATATCCATCCGGCGAAACGATAACGCCAGATCCGAGGCTCTGTTCCTTCCATTTTTTTGGCATCCGGAAATCATGGAAAGGCCCGAAGAAATTAAAAAAGGGATCATTAAAGAAGGGATCCGCATTCTTCTTTAAAACCTTTGTTGTCGATATGTTTACTACTACAGGGGTAACTGAATTGACAATATCAGAGAATGCCCTGCTTGTTTCAATAATCTGTTTGGTGACTTTTGGTGGAACAGTATATGACGGATATCCCCCTTTTTGCCCGGTAATCTTGCCGAGGAAGTAATAGGTAAGGCCACCTAAAAGAAACCCGCACAAGAGAATCAGCGTACCAATAATTATCTTCTTCTTCATAACGTTAATTATAATCACCAAAATAAGCTATTGTAAAGTAGCCACCCTTGACCAAATACCTATTATTGTGCTAATTTTCAAAGTCTGAGTGAACGAAGAAGATTTTTAGGGCAGAAATGTTCCGCATATCTATGAGGACAATTTCTAACCCCGCATAAATAATCGAATTTAGGAGGCTTTCATGTTAAAACGCTACCTATTAGCTCCAGGACCTACACCTGTCCCTTCAGAAGTGCTTCTTGCGATGGCAGCACCGATCATTCACCACCGGTCACCAGATTTTCTCCCTGTGCTTGATTCTGCCAAGAAAGGGCTCCAGTGGTTATTCCAAACAAGAAATGATGTGCTCATCCTGTGTTCAACAGGCACAGGAGGAATGGTTGGAGCTGTGAATAATTTCTTCAACCGTGGAGATAAAGTCCTTGTGATCAATGGCGGTAAATTCGGAGAGCGATGGACAAAGATATGCCAGGCGTACAGCCTCGACGTTGAAGAGATTATTGTTGAGTGGGGGTATGCGGTTAAACCTGAAACAGTTGAAGAGAGGCTGAAAAAAAATAAGGATATAAAAGGAGTCTTTGTCCAGGCATCAGAGACGTCAACAGGTGTTTACCATGATATAAAGGCACTCGCTTCTATCATTAAGAAGCATGACGACACATTATTCATAGTTGATGCTATCAGTGCGCTTGTTGCTCATGACCTGAGGACTGATGAATGGGGCATAGATATCATGGTAGGCGGTTCACAAAAAGGTGTTATGCTCCCGCCGGGCATTGCCTTTGTCAGTGTGAGCGAGAAGGCATGGCAAAGAGCAGAGACGTCAAAGCTCCCTAAATTCTATTTTAACTTTAAGAAGGAACGTGAAAATCTTGCAAAGAACCAGACAAACTTTACATCACCTGTTACGCTTATTATTGGTCTGAACGAAAGCCTGAAGATGCTTCAGGCTGAAGGGCTTGAGAATGTATTGAAAAGACATGAGAGACTTGCACATGTTATGAGAAAGGCAGTACAGGCAATTGGTTTAGGGCTTTATGCCAAAGAGTCGCCGTCAAATGCTGTTACAGCCATTATGTCACCCCCTGGAATAGACGGTCAGGCAGTATATAAGAATCTGCGGGAGAAATATGGTATCACTGCAGCAGGAGGCCAGGACAAGGCAAAAGGCAAGATTTTCAGAATTGCACATTTAGGCTATACAGACAGGTTCGATGTGATAACAGCGATTGCTGGAATAGAGATGGTACTGAAAGGAATGGGTCATCCATTAAAACTTGGCACAGGTGTTGCTGTTGCTCAGGAACTCTTAATGGCTTAGGGAGGGGAAATGAAGGTTCTCATCGGTGACAATTTATCACCAAAAGGTATTGAGATACTCAAGAATGCTGGACTTGAGGTTGATGTAAAGGTTGGTATGAAACCTGATGAACTAAAGGCATGTATCGGTAATTACCATGGTCTGATCATACGGTCAGCAACCAAGGTTACTGCAGAGATAATAGATGCTGCAACAAACTTAAAGGTTATCGGTCGAGCAGGTTCAGGACTCGATAATGTTGACAAGACTGCAGCCACCAAAAAGGGTATTGTTGTGATGAATACCCCTGGCAGCAACACCATAACGACAGCAGAACATACCATAGCCCTTATGGTCTCACTTGCAAGACAGATTCCACAAGCCACAATCTCCATGAAGGCAGGGAAGTGGGAGAAAAAGAAGTTCATGGGGGTAGAATTCTATAAAAAGACTCTTGGAGTGATTGGGATAGGGAATATCGGGAGCCAGGTCGCAAAAAGGATGCAGGGTTTTGACATGAATGTCATAGCATATGATCCATTTTTGAGTGAAGATAAAGCAAGGACAATGGGTGTTGAGAAGGTTGATCTTTACGAATTATTCAGACGTTCTGATTTCATCACAATCCATACCCCACTGACACCGGAGACAAAAAACATGATCAATAAAGAGACTATTAAAATGATGAAGGATGGGGTCAGGATCATCAATTGTGCAAGGGGTGGTATCGTCAACGAGAAAGACCTCTATGATGCCCTCGTAGAAGGTAAGGTCGCAGGTG
The DNA here is from genome assembly GCA_016873575.1 of Nitrospira sp. Classification (GTDB taxonomy): domain Bacteria; phylum Nitrospirota; class Thermodesulfovibrionia; order Thermodesulfovibrionales; family SM23-35; genus VGWY01. Next base: position 5,513 of record VGWY01000133.1, read on the forward strand.
CCGCACTTGATGTATTTGAGAAAGAACCACCTGAAAATAATCCCTTGCTGACCCTTGATACCGTAATCTCAACCCCTCACCTCGGTGCTTCAACAAAAGAGGCACAGGAGAATGTTGCTTTTGCTGTTGCCGAACAGGTAGTTGATTATCTTATCTACGGAACGATAAGAAACGCTGTCAATTTCCCATCTATTCCCGCTGACCAGTTGGCAAGGCTTCAGCCTTATTTAACCCTTGCTGAGAAACTCGGAGGATTTGCTACACAGATGTTTGAAGGCGGGGTCACTGAGATAACCATTGAATACAAGGGAGATGCTGCAGAGATTAACACTGCTCCTGTCACCATCGCTGCTATCAAGGGATTTCTTACCCCCATCCTTGAAGAAACAGTAAACTTTGTGAATGCACCATTTATTGCAAAGGAGCGTGGTATAGAGGTAAAAGAGTTAAAGAGTACTGATGGGGGTGATTATCAGAGCATGGTTGCACTCAGGGTCAAGGCAAAGGATAAAGTCAGTTATTTTGCAGGCACACTGTTCAGTAAAAAAGACCCCCGCATTGTGTACATTGACACTTTCAAGGTTGAGATCGTACCCGAAGGAGAACTTCTCTTTATGTATAACAATGACAAACCTGGTGTCATAGGGGATATAGGAAAACTCCTCGGGAAGAACAATATTAACATTGCAAGGATGCATTTCGGCAGGGAAACACCTGGCGGCAGAGCAATCTCTGTTGTCAGCATAGATACCCATGTTTCATCTCAGATTATAGACGAGATAAAGCAACTCCCGAATATCCTTTCAGTTAAACAGATCAGTCTATAAGGCGGGGAATCATGACAAATGTCATTGTAGTAGGTGCACAGTGGGGAGACGAAGGGAAAGGGAAGATTGTAGATTTCCTTTCTGAAAAAGCAGACGTTATTGCACGGTATCAGGGCGGCCATAATGCTGGCCATACTGTCGTAATACAGAATGAGAAGTTCATCCTCCATCTGATTCCCTCAGGGATACTCCACAGGGGCAAACTTTGTCTCATCGGAAATGGTGTTGTTGTTGACCCTGCAGCACTCATAGAGGAGATTAACGGACTGAAGGAAAGGGGAGTTGAGGTCGGTAAGAATCTATTGCTGAGCAAAAATGCCCATATTATCATGCCGTACCATATAGTCTTAGACAGAGAGTGTGAGAGGCTCAGAGGCACAAAGAGTATTGGTACAACAGGACGCGGAATCGGTCCAACCTATTGTGACAAGATAGCAAGGACAGGGATAAGGGTTGCAGATTTTCTTCATCCCCGGGTATTCAAGGAAAAATTAAAGGCAAATCTCTTTAATATCAATTTCCTGCTCGAGAACCTCTATAAGGTTCCTTCACTCGATGGTGAAGCTATCTACAATGAATATATGAGGTATGCTGAGAAAATTTCGGAATACATTGCTGATACAGATATTGTCATCAATACGATGATCGCTGAAAAAAGGAACATACTGTTTGAGGGTGCTCAGGGGACACTCCTTGATGTTGATCATGGGACCTATCCCTATGTAACTTCCTCCAATGCGGTTGCAGGTAGTGCCTGTACAGGTCTCGGTGTAGGGCCTACAAA
>VGWY01000134.1 GCA_016873575.1 Nitrospira sp.
AATGATTAAAAGATTTTTGTAAGAAAGGACAGATTGATAGCCAGGGCAATTTATTTTGACACATAACGTTTCGCTTCACCCGCGCACGGTGAGATACGGTGAGATAGGGGGTGGAAGCGGTTGTTATATTTTCTGGGGAGGATGTTGCCGTTGAATATCTTTTATTCTCAGAATGTGGATGAAGCACTTGACTTCATCCAACAGCATGAACCACCAGGGGGCTATTTTGTGGGCTTCTCCGGCGGGAAGGATAGCATAGTGACCCTTGACCTTGTAAGACGGACAGGGGTGAAGTATGAGGCTTTTTACTGCATGACAATGATTGACCCGCCGGAGGTCTTGGCCTTCATCAAGAAGAACTACCCCGAAATAACACGGCTCAGAAGTAAAATTACGTTCTGGCAAGGCATATTGAAAAATGGCCTGCCTTACGCTGGCCGCCGCTGGTGTTGCCGGATACTGAAGAAAGATCCTGCAAAAAAGATACTGCTGAAGCACAGGATAATGGGTCTGAGGATGGAGGAAAGCTGGAAACGTGCGGCACTGCCAAGAATAGACTACATCAAATCCTATAAACAATTTATATATAAGCCGATATTTGAGTGGTCATCTTCTGACATTTGGGACTATATAAAGGCAGAAAACTTGCCGTACCCTGCACTGTATGACGAGGGCTTTGCACGGCTCGGCTGTATTGTCTGCCCATATATTGCAGGGAAAGCGCTGAAGAGAAATAAAGCCAGATGGCCGGGACACTACCGAATACTGGAAAAGTACATGATTAAGTATTGGAATTTAAATAAAGAGCGATTGGAGGAGAAAATGCCGTATGAATTTTATATGCAATGGCCGGAATGGAGACAGCGGAAGGCTGTTGGCTGTTCCCCCGCGAAAATATAACAAGAAAGTGAGCGGTGCGAAGCAATGAAAAAGAAAACTGAAAACAAAAAAAAGGCAGGATGCGAAGCATCCGCCTCGACTGACAGGTTAACAGACCCGCCGTTTAAACCCCAAGGCGATGGCAATATGGTTGAGTGGGAAGAGAACGGAGAAATTAGACAAGTGCAATTGTTTGAGGGTGATGGTGATATTATGTTGATCTTTAAGCGAGGCGATAAAGAAACTCCATTGCGTTTGTCTCAAAATGCTGTTGGTGGATTATTAGCCCTATTTCTGAAAATGAGACAGATCTGTTCATGAAAGTCATGCTTGAAGTAAACGGATGGTTCAAAGAAGAGAATATTGACGATCATTCCTGTCGTCGTGGTGTCGTGGAAATTGTGTTTTTGCAGCCGCCGATAAAATGGGTCGCTCCAATAGATTGTACAGTCGTTCCTCGTATCGGAAACGAGCCTCATCTACGGCTGGTTCATGCAGGAGAGTACAAGAAAGGAAGGCCAAAGAAAAAATGAAAGCATGGATTAATCTTTTAATTCGGACTGATGCCTATGACGATCCAGAAAGGCTTGAAGATTTAATCGTCCATTTAGCAGAGGAAGAAAGTTTGAAAGTATTATGGTCGAAATCAAGTGAAGCTAAAGAATGATTTCTTTACACATAACGCAAAACTAACCGGCGGGCTACTTCTGCCGAAACCGTGACGGGCTATGAACCGTCCGGTTGAGTGACTGGTTATCGGAGGATTTATGCATATAAAAATTAATAAGGCTTGCATTTGTGGTGCACATTGGAAAGGAACTATACCAAAAAAATTTGCTGAAAAAGTATTGATTCCCGAATGGAATAAAACGCATTCCGGTGAGGGGCATAAACCTTGTGATGTAAAAACAGCAACAAGAAAAAGGAACCACAATGATAATCCTATTTTTTACCGATACGACTGAACTTTATATTTCCAACTGGAGGTTTTAAATGAAAGAGTACATTGACCGAGGCTTAAAAAATGATAAATGGATTGTAAAAAAGATAGTAGATGAGAAATGCAACCAACTTCTCAAATGGGGCGTTCAAACCCATTCCTCCTTTGAATGGTTGACTTACACTGCTGAAGAGCTTGGTTCTCTGGCTAAGGCTATTGGAGAGTATGAATATAGAGATGGCACTAAGGAAAAAGTAGTCGCTGAGGCTGTGCAAGTGGCAACGCTTGCGCTTACCATTGCAGAGATGTTTGAGGCGGAAATATAACGCAGTTATAACCCGCTGGCGTAATGGGCGGATTAAAAACCAAACCCGGCTTAACGCCAGTCGGGTTGAGCAAATTTGTTATAAGGAGATTCCATTATGTCTTCTGGCTATTCCCCATGGTGGAAACGGAAACTTAAAAAATATTGCAAATGGCTTTTTATTGTGTGTCCTGAAGGTAATTATCATTGGTATTGGGACTATATCTGTTATTGTCAAGACTACAATGATAGACTTGTTTTTGATATGAAACATAAAAAGTATAAGGTGCTTAAAAGATGGGAAGATTTCCATGATTAATATTTTATCTTACAACGACTGAAATAACCCGCAAGGTTTTACCTTGTCGGAAAGGAGGATTTTAACTGCTTATGAAAATCCACCAATTACATATATTGGTGTAATATATGAATATGAAAAAGAAATGTTCAAAATGCGGTATTGAAAAAGACACCACAGCCTTTCACAAAGATAAAAGGAGTTGAAAGATGCCAAAGATTGAATTGATACAAGGCGATTGTTTGGAGAAAATGAAAGACATTCCTGATGGCAGTGTTGTTGCTGTGGTGACAGACCCACCTTATTTTCTTATAAACAACTTGACTGGTGGTGGATTTATGAGTAAAATATGGGATGGAGCTGATAACCTATGGAAATACTTATGGCAAGACAATACATTTGTAAACACTGCGGAAAAGTGTTTTATAGAAATCCAAGCAGGATTAAATGGGGAAGAGCAAAGTATTGCTCCAAGGAATGCCAATATAAGTCAATCAGAAAGCCACTTGATAAAAGAGTCTGCCCAGTCTGCAAAAAAGAATTTGAAGTCATGCGATGTATTGAAAAAAGGTTTTGTTCACCTGCTTGCAGTTACAAAGCAAGAGGTATTGGATTGGTTAAGCGTGTTGTCACTAAAGCATACAAAAATGCTGGAACTGTTGCAGAATGGAGAAAAAAGCGATGTATTGTTTGTAATACCGATTTTATTGCCAGAAACAGAAAACACAAGATTTGCTCAAGAGAATGTTACAAAACTGTTCAAGGCAAGCGGATGCAAGGAGAGAATAATTATTTCTACAGGAACGGAAATTCTAAAAATAAAAAATGCTATCGTGGAGATAATTGGAATATCATTCGCAGAAAAATTTATAAAAGAGATAACTGGAAATGTCTTATCTGTGGAAAACATTGTTCCAGAAAAGAAATACAATGTCACCATATTGTCCCCTACAAACAAGGAGGGGCTAATGATGAAACTAACCTTGTTACTCTTTGCAACGTATGTCATGCCAAAGTGGAGCAAGATAGAAAACAGTTTGATAGAAAATTTTTTCAGATGCGTATGGAGCGAATGTCTTAGAGTATTAAAGCCAGGTGGGCACTTAATAGCATTCGGTGGAAGTCGCACGGAACATAGATTGACTTGTGCCATTGAGGACGCTGGCTTCGAAATCAGGGATAAACTTTGCTGGATTTTTGCCCAAGGATTCCCAAAATCGCTTAATGTTTCAAAGCAGATACAAAAGATGTATTCCCACAAACCCGATGAAATTTGCTCATGTGTTCAGCAGGAGAAGAACAAAGTGATAAATTTTCAATCCGATTATCAAGAGAGTCTCCGTTCAAATGATGGACAACTTCTTGGCGAGTCAAATAACGACCTAAATGCTTCTCCATTACAAGACGATGCTCCCGAATATAGCCATGTCGGTCAGCAAAAGGATGCTCAAGAGAAAGAATTAAGCGATAACGACCATTTTCTGAAAGACACACTCCGCCCTTCCAACGAGGATTTTTCTCACCACGAGGAGCACCAGTCAAAAGATTCCCAAGTTTTTGATAGTGTTTTGTCCGACAAGCCATTGAACAAGTCGAACGCTTTATTGATGGCTGAGCATAAAAAGGTTGATGACAAATTACACACTCAGCATTTGGACGACGATTTGGTTTCTTCTTCATATAAAAATAAAGTTAATAATATACATACAGTATATCAGAACCTACCACAATGTCAAGTATGCGGTAAATATAAAATACCACAAGGATTAGGGACTGCATTAAAACCCGCCGTAGAGTTCATAACGCTTGCAAGAAAGCCATTGTCCGAGCCGACAATAGTCAAGAATTTTCTTAAACACGGAACAGGTGCAATCCAAATTGATGGGTGTAGGATACCGACAACGCAGACGGATGCATCTCAAATACGCACAATGAACCGTTCCCAAAAGACAGAAAATAATGGATGGGGGATGAACCAAAACGGTAGTGATAAGCCACAGGTAGTATCAGAACAAGGTCGCTTCCCTGCCAACATTATCTGTACCGATGATGCTTTGAATGACGGAGAGATGACGAAGAGTGGAGCAAGAAAAAGAACTCACGATAATAAAAATACAATCTTTGGTTTTGGTGGTGGGGAAAGTGAAGAAAACTCAGGCTCCAAATCCCGATACTTTTGTATAGACACATGGGCTGAGAAACACGGACTAAAAGAAGAAAGTAAAGGTCGTTTTCCCGCCAACATTATCTGTACCGATGATGCTTTGAATGATGGAGAGATGACGAAGAGTGGAAAGCACAGTGAGAAAGAAAAAAACAGGGTCGCACAAGGAATGTTTGCTGGCGGTATTGCAACAGACGACAACTGGTTTGGTGACTCTGGCTCAAAATCACGCTACTTTGACATAGAATGTTGGTGGAAAAAACTTATTGAAACTTCTTCCATACACCCCGATGAGGGCTTGTGGGATGTTGTTTGCGATACCGCTCTCTTGACCAGCAACGCTTACACATTTTCAGAAAAATTTGGAGGAGATAAGAAAGTTTTAGATGCTTGTTGTTCAACGAGGTCGTTCTGGTTTGATAAGAATGACGAAAGAGTTTTATTTCAAGACATAAGAAATGAAACATATCAAATTAAACCAGATAAAAGCCACCCAGAAAGAACACTGATAGTTAAACCTGATGTCATAGGTGATTTTACTAAAATGATTTTTGAGGATAATTCATTTCAGGTTGTCGTGTTTGACCCGCCATTTATAAAGTTTGGAGAAAATAGTGTAATGGCAAAAACATATGGAACGCTCAAAAATGTGGATTGGCAGGACACTATAAGGAAAGGTTTTAGCGAGTGCTTCAGAGTTTTACGACCTAACGGAGTATTGATTTTCAAATGGGATGAATACGAAATACCAATAAAAGAAATACTAAAATTGACTGACCAAAAACCATTGTTCGGGCATATTAGTGGCAAAAGAAGTCAAACTCACTGGGTATGCTTTATGAAAGAACAAAAAGACACATTTAACGAGGAGGTTTGGGCTGAAAAGCATGGACTACTACAATTCCCAAAGGCATCAAAATCTGAACGCAATACTGGAATGAATGGATATATATTAAAAAGCGGTATATCAGATGAAATTGTAAAAGAGATTAAAAACTTGCTTTCAATTTAATTTAATGTTATACTGGAAGTATGAAAATAAACTATAAAATCAGAAAATTCAAATGTCTTGGTTGTGGTAAGAAAATAGAATTACGAAGGGCAAAAGATAACCTTAAATACTGTTCTCTTAATTGTTACAGAAAATCAGCAAGACCACAAAGAAAAACTGGGAAGGTTGTTAGGTGTGAAATGTGTGGAAAAGAAACATATAAAAATAAAGGATGGTTTGAAAAATCTAAAAATCATTTTTGTAGTAAAGTATGTGCCAATAAATATCAAACAAAAGATAAATTGAAATTTACCTGTAAGATTTGTGGCAAAGTATTTTATTGGAGTAAATCACGAGTAAAAACAAATAATCCTCTTTATTGTAGTTGGATATGCCGATTAAAAGATAAAGAACATATAATCAAGAATGCCATAAAAGGGAATTTAATACAGCAAAACAAAAAGGGATTAAATAGATTAGAAATAAAAGGAAGAAAAATGTTAATTTTAATGGGTATTGATTTTGAAGAACAGGTTTTAATATTTAATAAATTTTTAGTGGATATTTTAATACCAAATAAAAACCTAATCATTCAGTGGGATGGTGAGTATTGGCACAATAAACCAGCAAGAAAGATTTTAGACAAAAGTCAAGATGCTTATTTAAGAAAATGTGGATACAATGTTTTAAGAATTACAGATAAACAATTAAAAGAGAATAAAGATAGAGTTTATGATAATATCCAACGAGCAATACAATAAACTTCCAGAAAAATATAAAAAGTATTTTGAGATATTTGTTAATCGGCATCCTACTGTAAAAAATTTAGCCCTTATGTCTTGGCTCATAAGATTAGTCAGCAAAGAAGGAGATACAGTTTTAGACCCATTTATGGGGAGTGGGACAACGGGCGTAGCGTGCAAAAAACTCGGTAGAAAGTTTATCGGCATAGAACTTGACCCAGAGTATTTCAAAATAGCAGAGAAAAGAATAAATGAAAATCTATAAAATCATGGAGGTTATATGCAAATAGTCACTATTCTTGATTTTGTCTCTGAAGATGACAGCATGGTTGTTGTAAAAACGGGATGCACGGATGGGAACGGAAAAGAAGTTGTCGCCGTTCTCAATTCGGCGCAATGCGCACCAATTACGAAAAAGCAAATAAACACACTTTTCAAAAATTGGGAACTGCTATCGAACAGCCCAGAGTATCCATTGATTCAAATGTTGATGAGGATGCGATAACGCAGAATTAACGCGCCGACTGAAAGGAGGTCGTAGTTGGATGATTTGTTATGCCCTGATTGTGGCGGGGAGAAGAAATACCAAGATTCACCCACAAAGTATGTGCTGTTTAAAATACCATTCACGGAGATATACCTTGAATTATGGAATTGGGGTCATCGTGAATTAATTTGTTTAGAATGCGCATTGGAAAAAGACAGAGATAGGCATAGGAGAATATATGATGCAGGTATGAGAGATGGATACGAAAAAGGCTATGATGATGCGTATAGGGCATAAACGACAAAAATCA
>VGWY01000135.1 GCA_016873575.1 Nitrospira sp.
CCTTAGCCCCGATTAAGCAAGGTTAGGGCTCCGTTGAGACCCTCGAATTACCAGGGTTGGGCAAGGTGCAAAACATAAAAGCTTATTAAGCATGATGAAAAAAGTACTTGACAAAAATAAACCAGGGCAAGGGTGAGGGGGTATTTTCGGGACAAAGTTGAAATCGAAGTCAGAAAAAAAATATAAGGAATATGAAAATTAACTTAATTTAAATTCCTTGTCAATTTGAATAAATCATTTGAATAAATCTAATGATAGGCGGGGTTTTCTAACCCCGCAAATCAAAACCAAGCGAGACAAGAAAGTCACGCCTATCGTAATTTATCGAATGCCTCAAACTGTAAAGTCTTTTACACCTCGCTGTCGGAATAATGTATAATTTCAATTAAGGAATTTTAACCATGAACTATACAGAAGATTATAATAACGATCTTATACAATTAATAAAAAAAATTCTGGTAGATGTTGCAGCCCAGCGACCGGAAATTGTTGCTGTTTATCTATTTGGCTCTTTTGCGAGAGATAAATCAAGAAAAAGTTCTGATGTTGACCTTGCTTTTCTGTTTGATCGGACATTTTACAAAAATGATTCCTACAAGGCATTTTCAATAGCACAAATAATAGGTGCTGATCTTGGAGAAGTTTTAGGTAAAGCTGTGGATGTATCCGTTTTGAATGAAGCATCTCTGTTTTTCTCATATAAAGTAATTACCACAGGAATCTGTCTTTATGAGAAGGATCATATAGAAAGGATTCTTTATGAAATTGTCATTAAAGGACAATACTATGACTTCAAACCCTTTATTATGAAACTCCGACAAAAAAAGATAGATTATATCTGTGAGGTGGTAGGAAAACATGTCAGACAGTAAAGACATAATAGAACAGAAAATATCCACACTGCTTGAAAAAATTGAAAGACTGAAGAAATTTAGAGAGATTTCATTCAATGAATTTTCAGAAAACTTGGATATAAAGGATATAGTTGAAAGAAACCTGCAGATTGCGATAGAGGCATGTATTGATATAGGGAAGGTTATTATTTCTGATATGAACCTTAGAGAACCTACTGATAACAAAGGCGTTTTTAAGGTGTTAGCAGAGAATGGGATAATAATTCAAAAATCTCTTGATTTTTTAATGCCCATGGCAGGCACAAGGAATGTGCTTGTTCACGGGTATGATAAGATTGATGAAACGGTTATTTTTGGCATTTTGAAAAAACACATGGAAGATTTCTACAAATATCTTGCTGATATAAAAAAGAATTATCTTGAAAGGTCTCAGGAATAGGGAAACCTTCATGGAAGCATTTCTGATACTGTAAAATTTTCTGACACCTCACTGTCGGAAAACTTTACAAAATGGCCTCTTTACAAAAGTTATCCAAAAAATATTCCTTATAATTCATACACTTACAATCTGGCATATAAGTTGCTTTTAATTTATTAAGTATTAAGTAATAGGGTATCGAGTTATTTAATGAAATGTTAAAAACCCTGCGCCAAGAGCGCAGGGCGTAAAAAACTTTAAAGGTATTTACCCTGTGGCAAGACCGCAGGGTGTTCTCTTTAAATAAACTATTCAAGTTTAAAAATTTAAAAGCAAAGGAGGTGAAAAAGATGAAGAGATTCTATATTTTTCTAATAATGTTGCTGATCGCGGTGTTCGCTTTCTCCTTCACTGGCGAGGTATTAGCAGGTGGCATATTCGATTCTGGGATTCCAGCCGGCTGGACAGTTGAAGGCAACGCAGGCACATTAGGCGCCGATGGCGTTGTCACTCTGGCGCCGGGCGGCGGCAGTCAATATGGCTGGGTCGTGAGCAACACTGGGATTACAGGTTTGGGGCTTCCGTATGTCGGTGGGACTGACGGGTCGAGGCTTCGTTCATCGCTGTTCTCAGCGAACGCCGGAGACGCCCTGGTGTTCAACTTCAATTACGTGACTTCCGACGGAGCCGGGTATGCCGACTACGCTTGGTCGCGACTGCTTGACTCAGGGCTCAACGAAGTGGCGCTGCTGTTCACGGCACGGACAACGCCGGGCGGCAACACTGTCCCCGGGTTTGGTATGCCTGCTATCGCAGCAACAATAGATCCTGCCATCGTGACCATTATCCCTGGGGGGCCAAGCTGGTCGCCGCTGGGCGGGTTCTCAGGTAAATGCTATAACACCGGCTGCGGCTACACGGATTGGGTCGAGTCCACTTACGACATCGCGGCTGCTGGCAACTACATCCTGGAGTTTGGGGTCGTGGACTGGGGCGATCAAACATTCGACTCTGGTCTCGCATTCGATGGCATCACTGTCGGTGGAGACCCGATAGGGTGCGGACAGCCAGGCCTACCACCATGCGGTGATGGAGGTGTAATACCAGAACCTTCAACCTTCCTACTTCTTGGTGCAGGGCTTGTTGGAGTCGGGCTTCTGAGGAAGAGATTTAAAAAGTAAGGTAATTTTAAAGAATTATGGAAACAAAAAAGGGATGCAATCGCATCCCTTTTTGTTTTAGAAGTAATCATTACCCTATTATTCTGGACAATTCTTTCTAAAAATGCTTTATAATACCTAAAATTTAACATGTTACTAATAAGACCATAAGTAAGGTCACATGCCTATAGCAATTTTATCATGCTGGCTCCTGTTCCCGCTTCGTCGGGAATCTGTCCAGCATCTTTCTTTACGATTCCGAACAAGTCGGAAGGATTCCAGACAAGCTGGAATGACAGCCAATGTGGTTTACTTATGAATTCCTTTTACCTCCCCCTTTAGCAAAGGGGGATGAAGGGGGATTTTAAGAACATATGTTTCCTTAAATCTCCCCTAACTCCTCTTTTACAAAGAGGGGTATTTTCGGGTCAATGACAAGAAAAAACTATGGAAGATAAACCGCTAAAAGAAAATTCTTTCAAAAAAGAACCGATAACGCTCATGCTTCTCGGTGGAGGATTGCGATTTCCTGCTTATATCGGAGCGCTCGCTGCATTAGAGGAGAAGGGATTGAAAATTGAGAAGATTGTTGGTGCATCAGCAGGGAGCATCATTGGGAGTCTTTATGCAGCAGGGAAATCACCGCTTGAAATGAAAAAAATAACCCTGGAACTCGATACTACAAGATTTCGAGACTTCCGTATCAAAAGCCTTTTTCGTGGTAAGGGACTATATGAAGGGAAGGTTTTTGAATCCTGGATTGATGAAATGCTCGGAGGGCGGAGGTTTTGTGATAATTTTCGTATACCACCTTTTGTAGCAGCATTCGATATACTCAATAATACACCCTTTGTCTTTTCCCGTTCAAATTTTCCAGATTTGAAGGTATCAACAGCAATACGATTCTCTATTGGAATTCCATGGGTCTTTGCATACAAATATTTTACTCATACTAAAAAAAGGCATATCTTTATTGACGGTAATCTTATGTCAGGTTTAGTAGAGGATATGTTTGAAAAGGAGGCCAAGATGCTTGTCTTGAGGGTAATCTCAAAGAAATCAATGGCTCCACCCGCTTCTGATACCTTTACGTTGAAAAAATACCTCCAGGAATTACTCCTTATCATGATGCATGCTGTAGAGAGTGAGCGTGTTAAGGCAGACAGGTGGAAGGATACAATCCTTATTTTCTGTGGCGACATACCACCAACCAAATTTTCAATAACTGCCGAAGAAAAAACATATCTCTTTGAGCAGGGATATATTCAGGTCAAAAAATTCCTCGAATATAAATGGGGGATTTAGCGGTTCTCTTTTAACACCTTCAGAAAGGCATCTGCAACCCTGGGATCGAACTGGGTTCCAGATCCCCTTGTTATCTCAGTTATGGCCTCTCTCTGCGTCATTGACTTTCTATACGGTCTTCCGGCTGTCATTGCCATATAGGCATCTACAACAGCGATTATTCTTGATCCTATGGGAATTTCTTCTCCCTTGAGACCGTCAGGATAGCCTTGACCATCAAATCGTTCATGATGGTGAAGGATAGTCTTTTTCACCATATCAGTAAGTTCTATAGATTCAATGAGATTGAGCGTTGTAAACGGGTGCTTCTTAACAACCTTATACTCGAGCCGATTCAGTTTCCTGTCTTTCTTCAGTATCTTGTCGTCTATCTGTGTAAGGCCAAGGTCATAGAGTAAGGCAGAATAGGTGAGTACCTTTTTCTCCTCGTCATTCAGGTTTAGCTCCAGGGCTATTTTTATGACAAGTCGTTTGATCACATTTTTGGCTTTTTTGCCACAAATGCTTTCTGCATCTATGAGGTTTTCGAGTTCTTCAGTAAGATGGGTAAGAATTTCAGGCCTTAATATGTTCTCCTGGAACTTCCGGATGACAAGCCCGATTCTCTCAGACAATACTGATGCCAGATAGAAATCATTTAAATCGAAACTATTTCTATCCTTTTTGTTATTGAGATTGAGGACCCCGAGGACTTTATCATTAGTCTTTATAGGCACACTCAGTAGCGATTTTGTGTTATAGCGTGGACGACGGGTAACCTTTATCCTGAAGTCCTTCTCAACATCGTCGAGGAGAAGCGGTTTCCCCTCCAGGGCGACCCATCCGGCAATGCTTTCACCTAATTTAATTCTTGTTTGCTTTATAATATCTTCATCCAGTCCCTGTGCACTTGTTATTCTTAATTCACTCTTACTCTCGTTAAACAACATAATAGATGCTATATTCACCTCCATCAGGTTAGAGATAAATGAGAGGAAAATATCAAGGGCCTGATGTAATTTTTTCTCAAATTCTACCTTTGCCACCTTTGGGAAAACAATGGTAAATTTTAAACCTTCATCGAGGTTATCAACACTTATTGTGCCATCATGCAGTTCCACGAGTCTCTTTACAATATACAGCTCGAGATCGGTTCTCCTTGGCTTTTTTACACCGATTTGTATCGTCTCTTTATCAAATATGAATGGTATTTCTTCCTCCGGTAGCTTTCTTTTTTCTATTAATACCGTAACCAGTATTTCTGTTTGTGAGTCATTCAGAGAAAGGATGATTCTGTCTCCCTTTTTGGAAAACCGTATCGAGTTAATCAAGAGGTTCGCTAATATCTGCTGAAGTCTTTCCTGATCAGCCCATATATTTCCAATCTTCTCTTGAAAAGATGTTACAATCTCAATATTTTTTTCATCAATAAGACTCTTGATAATCTTCGAGGAAAGCACGTTCTTTATTGTCTTTAAGAGTGAGACGCTGCATTTCTTTATGGTCTTTGTTTCATCTTCCATCCGTGAAAAGTCAAAAAGATCCTCGACCAGTCTTTCCAGTCTGCTTGTTTCATTGTGGATGATATTGATAAACTCCTTATTTTTTTTCCTATCAATTGAGGTTGCTGTCCTTAAATAATAGACTGCGCCTTTGATCGTGAAAAGTGGAATCCTGAGCTCATGCGATAATCTCGAGATAAAATCTGTCTTCAACCGGTCAGATTCAACAAGTTTTTTGTTTGCCTTATCACGTTCGAGGTTCATTCCTTTCAGTGTTTCAATGAGTCGTGCATTCTCAAATGCAATTGCAGCCTGGTCTGCCAGTATGGTAATAAGTTCAAAATCATCTACCGTAAAAATGGTTCCATCTCTCTTATTATTTATGCTTATAACTCCAAAGATGCGTTCTCTGGTCTGTATAGGGACACAAATAAGAGATTCATTTTCATATCTTGGATGGCCTATCTTTTTAAATCTTACATCTTTACTCACATCTTTTATGAGGAGGGGTTTTCTTTCACTGGCGACATAACCGCAGATACCCTCGCCAATCTTTACTTTTATATCCTTTTGAATCTCTGCATCAATACCCTTCGCTGTTTTCATATAGAGCTCCTGTTTATCCTCATCAATCAGCATAATAGAACCACTGTTTGCATTTACATATCTCAACACAAGCTCTAATACGAGATCTGAGACCATATCGGTACTCTCTATATTGGCTATTGCGGCACTGACTTCTCTTAAGATAAAAAACTTTTGTCTTGTTATATCAAATGCCTGGAGTTTTTCGATAGCTTTATCTAATACATGTGTTTCTGCTTTATCTTCATGAGCAAGCTTCTCACGCACTTTCATAATTAAAATTTTAGTTTTTTTATACAGGATTTACAAGCAGAAAATTTTAAGGAATGATATTACTGATAAGACCATAAGTAAAACCACATCCTTTTGATGGTTTCTGTCATTCTGGCTTGTCCAGAATCGTTCTTTCTCCTGTCATTCCGACCTGTTCGGAATCTTTCTTTTAAGAGAGATTCCAGACAAGCTGGAATGACAAACAAGTTAACGATTCCCGACAAGTCTACGACTCGTAGAGCGGGAATGACATACAACGTGACATTACTTATGAACTCCTTAGTATGTCGTGAGGAGACTATGGTGTTAGAAGCAGCCGAGGTCAGTAGGCTCAAAGATTTGGACGTTGATTATGCGTATCCTTCTGTAAAGGAAAACATACCGAAACCCAATACCTTTTATACTCTGCAAGGGCAACATTTAATTCATCATCGCGATCAATCCCCATCCTCTTCAAGATATCCCTGATCTCTTCGTCTGTCAGATACTTAATGGGTTCCATACACACCTTCCATTACTAAATATATAGCAAATATTGTGCCAGAGAGTTAAAATATTTTGTCATCTATGAGCATTAGCGAAGAATCTTGTCGTTACACTCAGGGCAGGCTCTGGCATTGTAAAAAAATACCAACGGTAACAGTCGAAATATTTTATAAATATAGGTTCTTCCGGGAATTGTGTGGAGAATATAATGAGAAATTCCCTCCCCCTTGATGGTCTATGACTCGTAGAGGGGAGGGTTAGTGTGGGGGTGTTTTGGAGGTGATAAGGGAGATTTACTTAAATCACCCTCCCCTGACCCCTCCCATCAAGGGAGGGGAAATAGTAGATGGTCTTCCATCAAGGGAGAGGAAGTATGAGAGATAGTCCCCTCTCCCCTGGTGGGAGAGCTTGCTATATTAAGGGGAAGGAAGTAGTAGTCAGAAAAAGGCTATACTCTTTCTTGAAAGATCGCAAGTTGGTAAAACCAACTTTTAAAGAAAGGAGTATAGCCATGAAGAATGGTAACACA
>VGWY01000136.1 GCA_016873575.1 Nitrospira sp.
GAGAAAGGAGGTGATGCATTTCTACAGGATAATGGACATCTTCTCAGGATGAGTTCTATAATTTAACACAGAAAAAAGGTGGGGAATAAACCTGAAACTGTGTGGGGAATAAAATTGAAACTCGAGATCCAAGTGTCTACTTGCCAGATGACGCCTCCGAAAATACTTTTAATGGTTTGACAAACAAAATCCTTCAAGAGTCTATCGAGAGAGCCCAGCGGTACAATAAAAGGATTCTTATAATAGAGGATGGTGGTTACTTTGCTCCTGCTTTTCACACTCCCGAGCTAATTGATAAGGCTGAACTTTGCCTTGGTGCTATAGAGCAAACAAGCAAAGGATATAGACGTGACGAAAAAATCCAATCACTGCGCTTTCCTATTGTCAGCGTAGCAAGATCAGAATTAAAGAAGCACATTGAGGGCCAACAGGTAGCAAGCACTTTGCAGGAGAACATTGTCTACATCCTCAATCAATACGTGAAGAAACCATTTTTTAAAGTGAGTGCACTTATACTAGGCTTCGGAAATATAGGGGAAATGCTGTCAAAAGAGCTGAGGAACAAGAAAATCGGAGTCACTGTGTATGACGTTGACCCCCTGAAAATAATGGAAGCTGAAGTCAACAAGTTTGCTGTTCTCCAGGATCTAAGTGATTTGACCGAGTTTGATATCATAGTCGGTACTAGCGGTGAGACTTCTTTGAAAAGCTTTTGGAACCTTAAGCACAATGTGGTCTTGGCTAGTGGATCTTCCGAACGAGTTGAGTTTGATTTAGATGAACTTGATAAAAGTTCATCACTTATTGAGCGATTGGAGATTATTACGCGTTATACTTTAAAAAAAGAAGACAGGGTCGTAAGACTTATTTTTGACGGTGAGCCCATAAATTTTGCCCTTTCGGGTGGCATTCCTGATGTAGTCATAGACCCGATCTATTCGGAAATGCTCCTGTCCGCAGTGGAGATAATTAGGGACAGTTCTTTAGAGAAGAAGCTTGTCGACATTCCTAAAGCGCTCGAATTGCAAGTGCTTGAAGTATTTAAGAATTATCATATGACATAATTGAAGTTTAGAGGAATAGGGCTATCCGCTTGACTGCCCTTTATACAATATATAGTGTATCTATATATAGTGTATCTATGTTAATGTTGACCGACACAAATATCTTGTCCCTTAACGGGGGCGATATTTACCGCTTGCTGAATAAGACGATAAAACAACAAGCCACGCGAACGGGAAGTTCTTCGATTAAAACGAAACACAAATTCATCCAAATAGTAGTCCAAATGAGAGGCAAGTGGCGCACCTTGATGTGTTCCCTGCAACCATCGCTTCAGCAAGGCCGCAATTCGATTAGCCAAAGGCAACAGATTTTCACCAACATCAGCCGTTTTGCGAATAATTCTATGAGTATAACCAGAAGAGGACAATTTGCTATATCCATCCCAGCCATCGGTACATACTTCACTGTTTGGTTCAACACTTTCTTTAATCGCTGGTATCAAGCTCTGCCCAGAGGCATCTTTGACCTTATGCAGGCGGATTCGTCCAGTGCGATTGTCTTTATCCTCAACCGCAATCACAACCAAGGTTTTACCAGCAGCACCCCGTCCACGTTTTCCAGGACGAGGCCCTCCAATATAGGTTTCATCGACCTGAACGGTGCCTTTCAGGCGATCACGGCCAGGACGTACCATCGCAATCCGCAATTTGTGCAGCAGAGTCCATGTTGTTTTATACCTGTTAAGTCCAAGGACTCGGTGAAGGCCCAACGCACTAATTCCATGCTTCTGGCTAACCACTTGCCACATAGCTCTAAACCACAAACGCAGAGGGATTCGGCTGTCTTGAAAAATCGTACCCGCAGTAACAGAAAGATGGTATTTACACTTACTGCATCGGTAAAGACCACTTTGCATCTTCCAGCATTTTTGATGACCGCAGCGTGGACAAATAAATCCTTCTGGCCATCGTATTTGATAGAGGTATTCTCGGCACGCTTCTTCACTAATAAAGCGTTGTTCAAATTCAATCATCGTCCTATGGTAATTTTGCATAACCCCCATATCCTACATGTTGGGGGTAGGGCAGTCAAGCGGATAGCCCTATAGAGGAATATGATGATTGTAAATTGGAAAGAGGCGAACATTATAGAAGATGGATGCGGAGGGATAATTTACAAGATCCTTGATATTGAAAATTCCGGGTTAAAAAATGCTGAGATTGCTATGTGTGTATTTAGTCCCGGCGAGATAGCAGATCTTCATCATCATGACATTATGGAAGAAATTTACTTCTTTATCGAAGGTAAAGGTGAAATTGAGATAGACGGTAATTGGCACAAAGTTGAGGCAGAAGACGCTGTAGCTATTCCAGTTAGGACGAAACATAGGGTTCGCAATACGAGTATGGAAAAGCCACTCAGATTCTTATCCATCAATTCTCCTTTTTGGAGAGAAGATGATATGATAAGAATAAGACAATGATCTATTTATATCATTCTTAACGATAATCTATCTACCACTGAATATTTCTCTTAAAAATAACCAATTTTTCAAAGTCTGCCAGATAGAACATTAGGCAGAGAAATCCCATCAGATATTGTTCTTATATCAAGACTGAAGCAATCCCTTATAGCCCTCAATCCTTCAGTATCTTCTGAAACAATCGACCTTACCATTGAAGAACTAACCCGTGACCTCCTTTTGCCCAAACTGATAAATGGGGAGATTGATGTGGAGAAGTTGGATCTTGGAACAGTAGTATAATTCATCAGGCCGGTGTAAATGGTATAATTATTTTTATAAATCGGTCAGAGGAGGTAACTGATGCTTGCCTATAAAAAATATGTGAAAATTAAAGACCCGAAAAACCTTATTTTAAAAGGTCTCCCCTTTCGCGCAGGTCAGAGGGTTGAGGTTGTCATAATCGCTGAAGATGAGGAAAGGAATGCATGTGTCCAGGAACTGCAAAAACTGCTTAAGAAAACGCAAAAACTCCCAAAGGCAAAAGCGATTAGCGACAGCGAGATTGCCGAAGAAATAAAGGCATATCGGGCCGGCCGGTGAGAGTTGTAGTAGACACTAATGTCCTTGTCTCAGCCATTCTAAAGGATAAAGACCCTGAAACCATTCTTCTTTTTATTGCCGGCCGTTCCGATGTTGAATGGATAGTCTCGCCAAAGATACTTGAAGAATATAAAGAAGTCTTAACCCGTGATAAATTTGCTCTGCCTGATAACATAAAAGGCGCATGGTTTGATTTGCTCGACAAACTGACAACTGTTATTGATACTGAAATTGAAATGAATTTTCCGAGAGACCAAAAGGACGCTGAATTTCTATCATGTGCTATTGCAGCTAATGCTGACTATTTCATTACAGGCGACAAGGATTTCAATCAGGCGCAAAGGATTCTTAAAACAGTTATCATTTCTGTATCGCAATTCAAAAAACTGGTTTGTGATGCATTGACTTAAAATGGTTATTCATAAGTATTCTGAATCTTTACTCATTGAACAACCTGCCATTGAACTCTTTCAATCCCTAAGCTATGACTATCTTGACTGCTACCATGAGACCTTCGGCAAGTCAGGCACATTAGGCAGAGAAACCCCCTCAGATGTTGTCCTTACATCAAGACTAAGGCAGTCCCTTATAGCCCTCAATCCGTTAGTATCTTCCGAAGCAATCAACCTTGCCATTGAAGAATTGACCCGTGACAGGAGTGTCTTAAACCCTGCTAATGCAAACAGGGAAATCTACAAGATGCTTCGAGATGGGGTTAAGGTTCCCATCAAGAAGGAAGACGGGAGTGAGGAAATAGAAACCATAAAAGTCATAGACTTCAACAATCCCGATAAAAATGACTTCTTCCTTGCCTCCCAGTTCTGGATAACAGGCGAAATGTATAAAAGAAGAGCTGACCTTGTTGGTTTTATAAACGGCTTACCCCTTATTTTTATAGAACTGAAAGCAGTTCACAAGAAACTGGAAAATGCCTACAAGAACAACCTTACTGACTATAAAGATACCATCCCTCAAGTCTTCTGGTATAACTCCTTCATAATCCTTTCAAACGGTGCAGAATCAAGAATCGGCACTATCACAGCAGATTATGAGCATTTCAATGCATGGAAAAAAATAAACAGTGAAGGAGAGGAAGGCATAGTTTCCATCGAGACAATCATAAAAGGAACATGCGAGCAACGCAGACTTCTGGACATCCTTGAGAACTTCATCCTTTATCAGGACACTGGAGGGGCATTAAACAAGATAATCGCTAAATACCATCAATATCTTGGTGTCAACAATGTCATTGAATCCTTCAGAAGTATCAATGAGAATCAGGGTAGGCTTGGTGTTTTCTGGCATACGCAGGGCAGTGGTAAAAGCTTTTCCATGATTTTCTTTTCTCAAAAGATTCTCCGAAAATTTGAGGGCAATTATACCTTCCTGATAGTTACCGACAGAAAAGAGCTTGATGAGCAGATATACAAAAACTTCCTGAGTTGTGGTGCTGTCACAGAACAGGAGGTACATGCTGAAAGCGGAGACAATCTCAGGCAGCTTTTGACGGAGAATCACAGGAATGTTTTCACCCTGATCCATAAATTTGGGAATATTAGGGAGAGTGTTTCTGACCGTTCAGACATCATCGTGATAACCGATGAAGCCCATAGAACACAGTATGACCTTCTTGCTCTCAACATGAGGACAGCCCTTCCAAACGCTGCCTTTATAGCCTTCACAGGAACTCCTCTTATGGTTGGAGAGGAACTTACTAAAAAGACCTTTGGTGATTACATAAGCATCTATAATTTCAAGCAGTCTGTCGATGACAAGGCAACGGTTCCTCTTTATTACGAGAACAGAATTCCAGAGGTTCAACTTAAGAACGAGGACTTAAATGAGGATTTAGAAAGCATTATCGAAGAGGCGATGCTTGATGACAGACAGGAAGAGAAACTTCAGCGTGAGTTTGCAAGGGAATATCACATCATTACAAGGGATGACCGGCTTGAAAAGATAGCTGAGGACATCGTAGCGCACTTTGTCAGTCGCGGGTATCAGGGAAAGGCTATGGTGGTTTCAGTAGACAAACCCACCGCCGTCAAGATGTACGACAAAGTGCAGAAATACTGGAAGCAGTATATTGAAAAACTAAAAAAGGCATTGACCAGTATATCAGCAGTAAGTAATCCCCTCTTGCCCCCCTTTACCCAGCACTTTCGCAGAAGTGCGGGGTTTACTAAGGGGGGGATGGGGGGATTTTCTGATAAAGAACAGATCAAAACACAGATACAATACATGAAAGACACTGACATGGCTGTTGTGATTAGTCAGGAACAGAACGAAATAGATAAGTTCAAGAAACTGGGTCTGGATATAGCCAAACACCGCAAAAAAATGGTTAAAGAGGACTTAGCAACCAAATTCAAAGACCCGGATGACTCATTCAGGATAGTGTTTGTCTGTGCGATGTGGATGACAGGCTTTGATGTGAAGCCCCTTTCGACTATCTACCTTGACAAGCCCCTTCGAAACCATACCCTTATGCAGACCATTGCACGGGCAAACAGAGTGTTCAGGGATAAAACAAATGGATTAATAGTTGATTATATCGGCATATTCAGAAATCTTCAGAAGGCATTGGCAATCTATGCAGATACAGGGAAAAGAAAAGGGGATACCCCTATAAAACCAAAGAGTGAGCTTATTAAAGAGCTTGAACTGTCGATAAAGGATACAGAAACATTCTGCAAGAAGAGGCAGATTGAAACGGAGAAGATAATAAAAGCGGATAAGTTATTTAAGATTAAGCTGATAATGGATGCCACTGATGCCATATTAACAAATGATGATTCAAAAAAGAATTTCCTGCTTCTTGCTGGAAATGTCAGGAAGCTCTTTAAGGCAATCCTTCCCGACCCCGATGCGAATAAGTATTACCCGAAATATTCTCTTTTTAATGTGATAGCTGACAAGATAATAGCTGAGTCTGGTGATGTAGATATATCCCAGGTCATGAGTAAGGTTGAAAATCTTCTGGATGAGTCCATAGGGGCTGAGGGATATATAATCAGAGAGCCTCTTGCCCCATATGGAGAGCACGTCACTGACCTCTCAAAGATTGATTTTGAGGCCCTAAGAAAGAAATTTCAAAGGGAACGGAAACATATACAGGCTGAAAAGTTGAGAGGAGTAATCAACAGCAAGCTCACTCAGATGGTAAGGCTGAACAAAACACGAATAAACTTTATGGAGAAATTCCAGCAACTGATTGATGAATATAATGCTGGGGCAATAAACATTGAAATTTTCTTCTATCGGCTGATGGACTTTGCCAAACAACTCAATGAAGAAGAGAAAAGAAGGATTTCTGAGAACCTTACAGAGGAAGAACTGGCTTTGTTCGATATGCTCAGTAAACCCAACTTGAGCAACAAAGAAAAACAAGAGGTCAAATTAGCTTCAAAGAAACTCCTGAAGGCATTGAAAGAGGAGAAGTTTGTTTTGGATTGGAGAAAAAGACAGCAGACAAGGGCTGATGTTCTCTTTACCATAGAGACTATCCTTGATGAGATGCTTCCCAGAACATATACCTCTGAAATTTACAGGCAGAAGTGCGATGTTATTTACCAGCATGTTTATGATTCGTATTATGGGGCCGGGAAGAGCATATATACTCACGCTAATTGAAATAAAGAGGAATCAAACAGTTTCAGTCCATATTATGCAGGAGTCAATAGTTATACTAATGAATAAGGAATTCTTTTCGTTCACTACAACCTTACAGGTATACCCTTGGACTTTAGATACTCCTTTGCCTCTCTGATCGTATATTCCCTGTAATGGAATATGGATGCGGCGAGGACTGCATCTGCCTTTCCGTATGCAAATGCCTCATATAAATGCTCGATCGTTCCTGCACCTCCTGAGGCAATACCTCAAACCCATCTTCTACAGTTGAGGGCTAAAAACGCCTCATAAGAAAAGTAAAACCCAGTATTTAAGCCATTCTACAAAAACAGAATTTGGAAAT
>VGWY01000137.1 GCA_016873575.1 Nitrospira sp.
CAAGCTTTTTTTTGTTTGTAATAAATAAAAGAGATATTTGTTCTTATTCTCAGTGTCTCTGTGCCTCAGTGGTTAAAGTTCTCTTTCAATATAAATACGAAAGAGGGTTAATTTTTGCTCGAGTGAGAGGAGGTAGTTATTATGCATATGGCAGACGCATTACTTCCCCCAACAGGAGGGGAATGGTTGTACTCATTGGATTTGGTATAAAGGTGGCGAGGAGAAGTTTTCAACAAAAGAAATGACATTCGATACAGAATATTTCAATATAGGCTACCTTGACAGTCTATCATATAAAAATACCTTTGTTCATAAGCTTGATCCAAGGGTAAAACTTCTCGTATCCTTTACGTTCATCCTGATTGTCGTTTCTTTCCAAAAATATGAGATATCAGGTCTCCTGCCGTTTTTTATATACCCTGTATTTCTCCTTTCGGCAGGAGATATTCCATTCAGGGTGATTGCAAAGAAGGTGGTTTATGTGTCGCCATTTGCCATCTTTATCGGGATATTTAATCCTGTACTCGATACCAATGTGCTCTTTACACTCTACGGAATACCAATTACAGGTGGCTGGGTATCATTTCTTTCAATACTCATTAAGTTTATGCTCACCGTGAGTACAGCACTTCTCCTGATTGCAATTACCTCATTCCCTGGATTATGCGAGGCACTTGAGAGGCTTAAATTACCGAAGGCATTTGTGATTCAACTCCTATTTCTCTATAGATACCTCTTTGTACTTCTCGAAGAGACACTCAGGATGGTGAGGGCAAGAGAGGCAAGGTCATTTGGCAAAAAGGGAAGGGATATGAAGACATTCATAAAGCTTATATCAGTGCTCCTTGTGAGAACTGTTGAGAGGGCAGAACGGATCTATCAGGCGATGCTATCAAGAGGGTTCAGAGGTGAAATCAGGGTGCTGAAAAGGCATAAACTGAGGATTTCTGACATTCTGTTTGCACTTTTTTCAATCTGTATATTTTATCTATTCAGACAATATAATATTGTTCATGTCGTTGGAGATACCCTTGAAAGGTTGCTCAGATGAGTCATCATATCGTTGAATTTAAGGATGTCTATTTTCACTATCCTGATGGTACCGAAGCCCTGAAAGGCGTTTCATTCAGGATACTCCATGGCGAATCAGTCGGTATAGCCGGTGCAAACGGCGCCGGTAAAACTACGCTCCTCATGAATCTGAATGGCCAGCTCATTCCAACGAATGGGGTCGCATCTATAGGGGAAGTCCCGCTCAGTAAAAAGACGAGACAGGAGGTCAGGAAAAAGGTTGGGTTGGTTTTCCAGAGACCGAATGATCAGTTATTCATGCCTACTGTCTATGAGGATGTAGCATTTGGTCCTATCAATCTCGGATTAAGCGAGGAAGTGGTTGATGAAAGAGTAAAGCACGCCCTTGAAACCGTTGGATGTCTTCATCTCAGCCATCGGCCTCCTCACAGGTTGTCAGAAGGCCAGAAAACCGCTGTCGCGATTGCTACTGTTATGGCGATGAATCCTGATATCCTGGTTATGGATGAACCTGCTTCAAACCTTGACCCGAAAGCAAGAAGACAATTAATCAATCTCCTGAAGGGATTCAGACACACAAAGATTATAGCCTCACATGACCTTGACCTCGTACTTGATGTATGTGAGCGATGTATAATCATCCAGGATGGTAAGGTTGTAGCAGATGGTCCTGCCGAAGATATCCTTTTAAATGAGGCAATCCTTCGAGACAATAACCTCGAATTACCCCTTTCAAGACAGAAAAGAGGTTAAAAGAATACAGAAGTTAATTGTGCTACAATGGTGAATGGCCGATGTTTTGAAAATATCTCTCATATTCGCAGCGATACTATACCTCCTGAGGAAAAAACTGAATATCGGCTATGTGATGCTGATTGCTGCATCCCTGGTGTTCTTCCTTTATCAGATGTCATTCACCTCAATATGGGAGACAGGTAAACGTGCTTTCCTGAATGATGTTACCATCAAACTCATCCTCGCACTCTCTTTTATTCGCATCTTTGAACTGATACTCAGGGAACATGCTGTCCTTGCACAGATGATGAGTGCTGTCAAGACACTCTTCAAAAATAGAAAGATAGTTATCGTATCTATGCCTCTCCTGATAGGCCTTATTCCTTCAGTTGGGGGCGCATATTTTTCCGCTCCCATGGTAGCTGAAACCACCAGTGATCTGAAAATGAGCCCTGAAGAAAAAGGGTTTATCAACTACTGGTTCAGGCATCCATGGGAATATATACTGCCATTATATCCCGGCATCCTGCTTGCATCAGCAATCTCGAAGATAGAACTTTATCATCTCATCACTGCAAATCTTATGTATGCAGGCCTTATCCTGATCACGGGATTTATCTTTGCCATGCATGGTGTTCAGGGAATGGTTACCATGGAAGAAAGGTTATCAAAAAAGGGATTATGGAGTTTCATACCCATCGTTACTGTGCTTTTGCTTGTAGTCATATTCCACATGGAACTGCATTATGCCTTGTTTGCTATGGTTATATTCTTGCTTTTCTTTTACAAGTACAATCTGAAATCTACCATTACTGCCTTTAAACATGGGTTTTCTCTGGAAGTGATTATCCTGATATTCGGTGTTATGCTCTTTAAAGAGGCGATGGAATATTCAGGATCAGTGAAAAACCTCAGCCAGGTTTTTATCAAGGAGGGGATTCCCACTATCCCAATTTTATTTCTCCTCCCGTTTATTTCAGGCTTGCTTACTGGACTTACTGTGGGTTTTGTAGGAAGCACATTCCCTTTGATAATAAGCCTTGCAGGCAACATATCCATCGGCGAAATATCATTCGCATTCGCAGCCGGGTTCCTCGGTGTTCTCCTATCACCACTACATATCTGCCTTATCCTGACAAGAGAATATTTTAAGGCTGATTTGTGGGGGATCTATAAAATGATGATACCTGCAGGCATTATTGTCTTCTGCGGGGCGGTTGTGGAGTATATGATATTGAAATAAAGAAAAAATTAATCAGCCACAGAGATCACAGAGGACACAGTGAAAATAGACAGGGCACAGTATTTGAGCGGGTTCTTTTGCCGATAGTCCGACAGTATATGTATGAAAATCAAGAGGCAAAAGCCCTCGGAGGTCGGTACGACCGAGAATGAGCGAAAATACTGTGCCCTGTCTATCTGGTTCTTAAGAAATTGTAGTTTTATCCTTTTATCACCCCAATCGGCCTAAGCCTTGCCACCTTCTTTGAGATTCCTGCATTATGAACGACATCAACAACATTTGATACATCTTTATATGCTTCAGACATTTCCTCTGCAAGGGTCTCTCTTCCAGCAGACCTGACAATAATACCTTTGTCCTCCATCTCTCTCCAGATTGCACGGCCTTTTGCCCTTTTAATTGCCTGGTGCCTTGACATGACCCTCCCAGCACCATGGCATGTAGAACCAAATGTTTCTTGCATGGCCTTTTCAGTTCCGAGAAGGACAAATGATACTCTCCCCATATCCCCGGGTATTAAAACTGGCTGACCAATGGGTCTGTATATTTCTGGTAGCTCTAAATGCCCCGGAGGGAATGCCCTCGTTGCACCCTTTCGATGTACGATAAGCTTCATCTTTTTGCCGTTCACTTCGTGTTCCTCTACCTTGGCAATGTTGTGGGCAACATCATATATTAATGTTATGCCAAGCTCTCGTGGTGAGATATTGAACAGCTTCATGAATGACTCTTTTGTCCAGTGCATGATACATTGCCTGTTTGCCCATGCATAATTGGCTGCAGCCCTCATTGCAGATAGATAATCCTGTGCTTCAGGGCTTCCATATGGTGCACAGGCAAGCTCTTTATCAGGTAAGTCTATCTTGTATTTGTTTACCGCTTTTTCCATAATCTCAAGAAAATCAGTGCAGACCTGATGTCCGAATCCCCGTGAGCCGGTATGGATCATCACCGTAATCTGGTCTCTGAAGAGTCCGAGACTGTTTGCAGCCCTCTCATCATAAATCTCGTCAACATACTGAACTTCAAGAAAATGGTTTCCTGAGCCCAGTGTCCCCTGTTGTGCTCTTCCTCTCTCGTATGCTTTATTGCTTATCAGAGATGGGTCTGCTCCTTCGATACACCCTCCGGATTCGATCTTATCTAAATCATTCGCATCTCCATAGCCTTGCTGAACTGCCCAGCGGGCACCATTTACCAAAAGCTTTCTCTCATCATCAGGCCCGAGCCGTATCTTGCCCTTTGAACCAACACCTGAAGGTATTTCATTGTAGAGAACGCTCACAAGATCTTTTATCTTCGGCAGGACATCTTCTTTCATGAGGCTGCTTTTTAATAAGCGGACTCCGCAATTAATATCATATCCAACACCACCTGGAGAAACAATCCCGTCTTTTAAGTCAAAGGCAGCTACTCCGCCAATTGAAAATCCATATCCTGTATGCACATCAGGCATTGCAAGTGAGGCTCCCACAATCCCCGGAAGGGTAGCAACATTTGCCACCTGATCAATTGATTGGGTTTCGAGGTCCTTTTCAAGGAGGTCATCCACATAAATAATCCCGTTCACCCTCATCCCCTGCTTGTAATCCTTAGGGACCTCTATCTTTGTATTATCAATTCTTCTGATCTTATCTAAGGCCATACCAATCCTTTCTTCGCATTTTTATTGTTGAGAATTTACATTTCTTTATATTATATACATTACACAGGTAAAAAAGTGAGGTGTGTTTAGGACTGCATATGTTAAAATTTACAATCAATTTATACATGAATTGCTATGAAAAAAGATAAATCTAAATCAATCCCTTCTGTCTACCTTCGTAGACGTGCAGAGAAAAGCCTGAGCAAGAAAAAAGCTTACGACGAGATGGAGCGTAAGGTGAAGGAGCGTACCGCCGAACTATCAGCCTTAAATGATCAACTCAAAGAGGAAGAGGTACGTAAAAAGGCTGAGGAAGCGCTTCGGATGAGTGAAGAGAAATATCGCATGGCGATAGATTTTACCTATGATTGGGAATACTGGCTCGGGCCTGATGGTCAGTATATCTATATCTCTCCTTCATGCGAACGGATCACCGGTTATCACCCTGACGAATTTTTAGCCGATCCTGACTTGTTGTCTAAGATTACATATCCTGACGACCGCATTATGGTTACTGAACACCTTTGCGAGGCAGGGCAGGGTAGTAGTAGCAATGTCTGCCAAATGGACTTCCGTATTATTACCCGCAATGGTGATGTGCGATGGATCAGCCATCACTGCCAACCAGTCTATCGTGAAGACGGGAGCTGGGTCGGCAGGCGTGGAAGCAACCGGGACATCACGAAACGCAAGAAAGCACAGGAGGAAGTCCAAAATCTCAATAGAGAGCTGGAACAATATATTTTGAAACTTACAGAAATGAATAGAGAATTAGATGCATTTACCCATACTATCTCTCATAATCTTAAAGCACCGCTTTTTATAATTGGAGGATTCACCAATATGTTGCAGAAAAACTATTGGGATAAGCTTGATACAGACGGAAAGGTTATGCTTAATGCAATCCAGATGAATACACAAAAAATGAACCGACTCATTAAAGATTTCCTTGCGTTTTCCCGCTCGGGCCGTCAACAGATAAAACCAACAAAGATCGATATGGGAAATCTTGTAAAAACTGTCTTAGATGAACTCAAGTCTTTGTTAGAATGGAGGATGATTAAATTTGACATAAAGGCTCTTCCTCGAGGGTATGGTGACAGAGCATTGATTAAACAGGTTTTTATCAATCTCCTTTCCGGCGCCATCAAATTTACAAGTACAAAAGAAAAGGCAGTGATCGAAGTAGGATCCAAAGTCGAAGATAATGAAAATATCTATTATGTGAAAGACAATGGTGTAGGATTTAATCCTCAGGATAAAGATAAATTATTTTTTCCCTTTCAAAGGCTATCCGGTATAAAGGAATTTGAGGGCACCGGAGTTGGACTTTCTATTGTCCAACGTATTGTAAACCGGCATGGGGGGCGAGTATGGGCAGAAGGAAAGGTTAATGAAGGCGCAACATTTTATTTCTCGCTCCCGAAAAAGGCATAAGGAACCTTTTAAACTAAAACTATATCTCAGTAGACCTCTGCTTGTAGAGAAAATCGAAAAGATGTTCATATATCAAAAATAACATCAATCTCCCAGTGATTACCAACATTCTCTACTCTGAGCCTGTGATATGTGGATGCCTTAATGAGAAGTTTCCCTTCATGGCGTTCAGGATCGAATTCTTCACCTGTAACAGTGGCTTTAAGCGTATAAGGAGGGGGGAGGTCGGAATCGACTCGTACCGAGGTTAGGGTGGGGGTGATTTCAGTAATATCTATTTTTTTGCCTATAAAACCATATGCGTCAAAATGAAATATAAGCTCGTTCAACCATGCAACAAGGAGCCCTTCTATCGATTGACTTTCAACTGAAACATCTATGGTTTTTACTGTTTTAATAGCATCAAGGTTCGTAATGAGGTTGTACATTCCGATAGAGGCATTTATGAAGGCGTCCTTTATGCTTGCTCCATAGGCTCTTAAGCCAATATCACCTGATATATCAAGGACTTTAAACTTTTCCATAAAGCTATCCGAATTTACTGATTGTTGTCATTCCTGCCCCTTTTTGTCATTCCCGCTTGACGGGAATCCTTCATGAAGAAAGATGCCGGACAAGCCCCGTTAGAAGCAATTCTTCTAACGGGGCAAGCCGGCATGACAAAAACTTGCCTTTGATGGGGGTTTACTTATGAACTCCTTAGTGTTTATTTCTCATATCTTGCATATCGCAGGCTTAGGATAAGCAGGACATAGCATTTAAGCGGATTCTCGTCCTGCACTAGGGTTTTTTACTTTGGGGACAGTCCCGATTCTACGACTCCACTTTGTTCCGTCCGTAAATCTGGGACAGTCCCCTCAAATACGACTGAGAATGAGCGAAAATGCTATGCCCT
The DNA here is from genome assembly GCA_016873575.1 of Nitrospira sp. Classification (GTDB taxonomy): domain Bacteria; phylum Nitrospirota; class Thermodesulfovibrionia; order Thermodesulfovibrionales; family SM23-35; genus VGWY01. The sequence goes on from VGWY01000137.1 coordinate 6,988, forward strand.
GCCTACATCCCACATGTGTTTTGTTGTTATTTCTTTTTCTTTGGTGTCTCTTTTGT
>VGWY01000138.1 GCA_016873575.1 Nitrospira sp.
GGCGGCATGTACTAAAAAGAGGGCTGAGCGGTTTAGGTATTGAATTTTACGATAGGGGCGTATCATACATACGCCCCTTTTTTATTCAATTTTGTCCAATGTCATATGCCCTATGATATCTTACCCCTATTTTTGGTTCGTGTTAGAATAACTCTAAATAGAGTTATTTAGATGGCATTCTCGCTTGTCGAGAATCTTTCTTATTCTGATTCTAAAAAAAGGATTCCGAACAAGTCGGAATGACGGAAAATGTTTCTATCCCAAGGAGGTTCAAATGCAGGAACTATCAGATACCTATGATGTCATCATAATTGGTGGAGGGCCTGCTGGACTGACTGCGGCACTGTATACATCAAGGGCAAAACTCGGGACAATCATACTTGATAAATCAGCATCTGCAGGTGCACTCGCATACTCAAGCAAGATCGAAAACTATCCTGGGCTCGAAAAACCTGTTGCAGGTAAAAAACTACTTGATACCATGAGAAAACAGGCACTGGGGTTTGGCGCTGAATATATCGAAACACAGGTCGTGGGTATAAATCTATCTGAAAATATAAACGAGGTAATTACCATGGACAAGACCTACAGCGGGAAGGCTCTCATTATAGCTACAGGCTCCATGGGAAGGAAACCGAGCGTAAGGGGCGAGGCTGAATTTCTCGGAAGGGGAGTGAGCTACTGTGCCATCTGTGATGCGGCATTTTATAAAGGGAAAACAGTCTGTATTGTTGGTAGTTCTGAGGAGGCTATAAAAGAGATTGAGGTGCTGGCAAGGTTTGCAGATACCGTCTATCTCATCTCTCCCACTCCTAAACTCAAGGTTGAAGACCACCCGAACCTGAAAATACCAAAACTCAAACTTCTGTTAGGTTATACCGTAAGTACCATTGAAGGTAGTGATGTTGTTGAGAAGATAAAGATTGTTGGTGCTGATCGTAAAGAGATCGAACTTGAACTCTCTGGCGTCTTTATCTATCTTCACGGAAGCAAGCCCATAACAGATTTCCTCACTGGTGCACTAAAGACCTCGGAGGATGGATGCATCCCCGTAAATCACATGATGGAAACATCAATCCCTGGTGTCTTTGCAGCAGGCGATGTTACATGCACTGAGGTGAGACAGGTTGTTGTAGCAGCATCACAAGGCTGTCTTGCTGCCTTATCTGCAGAGAAGTATATAACGCAAAGAAAGATGCTCAAAAGCGACTGGGGAAAGTAAGGCTATTTTTTTCTACCCTGTATGAGGGTGATTAATTCCCTTGCATTCTCAGGTGCATAACCAAAGGCGTCATTGTTAAAATATATAAATACATCTTTTTTCTGCCTTATATATGCCTTTATATGCTTTGCATCTTCCTTTAATACCTCAGTAGTGTATGATGTAGCATAACCGCCCCCTTCTCCGTGCCTCCTGATATAAACGAAGTCAGCAGTTAATGGCAATTCATCAAGAAATTCTGGCCAGTCTGCCATACAGAGTGTCCCATTGTGCTTTTGAAGGAGCGCTATAACCTTTTTATTAATCCATGTCTCGTTCCTGAACTCAAACGTGTTTCTCATATGATATGGCTTTAATGCTTCAAGAAATGCTTCCAGACGTTCCAGATCAAAGGTGAATTGAGGCGGAAGTTGCCATAAAATAACACCTAACTTCTCTTTCAGTAATAAAGCCCTTGAAAAAAAGACCTCAACAGGCTCCTCGCAATCCTTAAGCTTTTTTACATGGGTAATGAACCTGCTGCCTTTCAGAGAAAAGACAAAGCCCTCAGGTGTGGATAAATACCATTTTGCAAAGGTTTCCCTTTCGGGAAGATGGTAGAAAGTTACATTCAGCTCTACGGTTGGAAATTGCTTGCAATAATATTCAAACCAGTGGCTCTTTGAGAGATCCTTTGGATAAAAATTTCCCTTCCAGTGATCATAGAGAAAACCGCTACAGCCTATTCTTATGTTTGCCAATATATATTATTGTAACACAAGAGGACTTAGTATGCTACTTAATCTCCACTTGAATCTATAAGCAGGTCTGATCTGATAGACTTCACGTTTACAGGCAGTTCGTCCTTCTTTATTGATTTTTTGTCTGATTGTGTTTTACTTTAAATTCTATGGGTTACAAGAAACTCCTCAGCGACTTCAGAAAAAAGAAGATCCTTGTCATAGGCGACCTGATTCTCGACCGTTACATATGGGGAAAGGTAAACAGGATATCCCCAGAGGCACCCGTCCCCATTGTTGAGGTTACCCATGAGAATTTTCTCCTTGGAGGAGCTTCAAATGTCGCAAACAATATCGTGGCACTTGGAGGTCATGCAACAATTGTTGGAGTAATAGGGAATGACAGGGCTGGAGATGTTTTGTTGAAAATACTGGGTGAAAGAGGAATACAATGTGAGGGCGTGTTTCAAAGTTCAAGGCCCACAACGGTCAAAACACGGGTAATAGCCCAAAATCAGCAGATGGTGAGGTTTGATCGGGAAGATAAAGATAAGATTAGTGGAAAGGTTTTTGATGAGATTCTGAAGTTCTTACGCAGTGCTGTACCAAACCAGGATGCTGTTATCATATCTGATTATAAGAAAGGTGTGACATCCTCTGAACTTGTAAAAGCGATACTGAAATACTCAAGGCCTGCACATATCTTTGTCTCTGTTGACCCAAAGGTCAGACATTTTCACTGTTACAAAAATGTTTCACTGATTACACCGAATGTCATGGAGGCTTCCATTGCATCAGGAATAGAGATTAAGGATGAGAATTCCCTTATCAATGCAGGCAGGACTCTTTTGAAAAAGGTCCGTTGCGATGCTGTGCTTATTACGCGTGGCGAACAGGGCATGAGCCTTTTCGAGAATGAGAAGATAGTACATATCCCTACAGTGGCAAAAAATGTATACGATGTTACCGGCGCAGGGGATACAGTTATAGCAGCCTTTACTCTTGCATATGCAGCAGGTGCAAGTATGGTGGAGGCAGCGGTTATCGCAAATCACGCAGCAGGCATTGTTGTCGGTGAGGTTGGTACAGCAGTAGCAACACCTGATCAATTACGTATGTCGTTAGGCGTAAATCGTGCATTGAAAATAAGAGAATCCTCTTACGCCTAACGCCTCACGTTCCCCGTCTAATATGACAAAATCTATAACTCGTAGAGCAGTAGCATTATTCTCCGGAGGGCTTGACAGTACACTTGCAATCCTGACCATGCTCAAGCAGGGTATCGAGGTTAAGGCAGTAACATTTACACATTTTGCCACTGATATATCTGATGGTTCACTTTCTTATTCTTGTGTAGAGAAATTTGGATTTGAAGTTCAATTCTGTCACCTGTCAGATAGCTTTATGGAAATAGTAAAGAATCCCAGGTTTGGCTATGGGAAGAATATGAACCCCTGTATTGATTGTAAAATCCTGATGCTGAAAGAGGCAAAAAAGCTTATGGATGCAGTCGGGTCAGATTTCATTGTAACAGGTGAGGTGCTTGGCCAGCGACCAATGAGCCAGAGGAAAAATGTTCTCTCTCTTATTGATAAAGAGGCTGGGGTGAAAGATTATGTTTTGAGGCCACTCAGTGCAAGATTACTGAAGGTTACAGCACCTGAGGCCAAGGGTATTGTAAACAGGGACATGCTTTATGGCTTTAGCGGCCGTTCAAGAAGGCCTCAGATGGCACTTGCAATAGAATTTGGCCTTACAGGGTATCTGTCTCCTGCGGGGGGATGCCTTTTGACTGAACCTAATTATGCACACAGGATTAAAGACTTACTCAGATACAATGATAATCCAGATTTTAAAGACTTAAGCCTGTTAAAAATAGGCAGGCACTTCAGGTTCTCTCCCTCATGTAAAATTATCGTGGGAAGGAACGAGACTGAAAATGAGATGATACTATCTCTCTCAGAGGAGAGTGATTACGTATTGAAGGTTGAAGGAGTAGGAAGCCCGATAACATTGGTTACAGGAGAGACTACTGAAGAGGCTTTAAAGGTTGCAGCATCAATATGTGCACGATACTCCGATGCAAAGCATCTTTCTTTTGTGGATGTTAGTGTATTTAATAAAAAAGGACTGAAATATTTGATGAATGTGCAACCTGTACAAGACAGCATTTTAAAAACCTGCAGAATTTTATGAATATGTTCGGGGCTTTCCTTTTGAAGAATTTATCTAACCGCTAACTTTTTCAAGAAACAGAAGGATTTCCTTTGCATAATCTCTAAAAACCTTAGGTGCTTTTTGAAAATTCTGATATTCCTCGCTTATGTCTATACCAAGATACCCATGGACAAGGATATTCCTGAAGCCTCCCAAACCCTTTTAATCTTTCAGTTATGGTGTCTGGTTTAAAGACCAACTCCCAAATTCTCCTTTAGATATCTTAACTGTTTATCTCTTATTGGTTTTAAATCCTGATACCGCTTTATTATATGTGTCTCAAAGGAATTCTCGGTTTCAGTGTCTATCTTATAAATTAACCTTCCTGTTCTGATAATCTCAAAGGAAATCCAGACAGGGGCATTTTTAAGATTTACAATATCAAGTCTCCATACCCCAAGACTTCTCTGAAGTTCTTCTCTGATTTGAGATATGTCACCGTCATATAACAATGCGATATCCACATCTTCACCCTTGCCTTTCAACAATGAGCCAAAAAGATAGACTAACCTTATCCCCTTTTCTTTCAGTAGGGGTGTGAGTCCATCTATCCTCTGTAGAATATCTTCTGGCAATGGTCTATATCTTTTCCAGCGTTGCTTTATCCCCATGTTATAAATTATACCAGAAAAATGTATTTGCCTTATTCAAAACTCATTAAACAGCCCGTAACCTTCTACACCATAAAGTCTCTCCTCTGCCCAATGGGACAGCCAGTTCGATAACACTATGGTTAAATAAGTACAAAATGTCACCTAAACAATGATCGTTTAATTCTTCTTCTAAAAGGATTATAATTTATCCAATTAAATCAACTTATTGAGGGTATTATGTCATTAGGTAACGGCATAGAAAACAAACTTTGGGAAGTTGCAGACCAGTTACGGGCAAATTCCAGGCTGAAATCCTCAGAATATTCATTTCCTGTCCTCGGACTCATTTTCCTCCGATATGCTGACCATAAGTTTACTCACGCTGAAAAAGAAATCAAAAGGCAAGTATCAGGAGGCCGTAGAGGCATATCCAAGACAGATTTTCAGGCTAAAGGGGTTATGTATCTTCCCGACAATGCCCGATTCTCATATCTATTGAATCTTCCTGAGAGTGAAAACATTGGCAAAGCTATAAATGAAGCAATGAAGTCTATTGAATCTGAAAATGAAGAACTAAAAGATGTGCTTCCGAAATCTTATAACCGTCTGGAGAATGATGTTTTGATAGCCCTGCTTAAATTATTCTCAAGCATACAGATGGATATTGAGGGAGATGTTTTCGGAAAGATTTATGAATACTTCCTTGGCAAGTTTGCCATGTCTGAGGGTCAGAGAGGAGGGGAGTTCTTTACTCCTACATCCATAGTCAAGCTTATTGTTGATGTCATAGAGCCATTTCACGGGAGGATTTATGACCCTGCCTGTGGTTCCGGAGGCATGTTTGTTCAGAGTGCCAAATTTGTCGAGAGGCATAAGAAAAGACCAAGTTCAGAGATAATGGTCTATGGTCAGGAAAAAGTGGCTGAAACAGTAAGGCTTTGCAAGATGAACCTTGCCGTGCATGGTCTGTCAGGGGATATAAGACAGGGCAATTCTTATTACGAGGATATTCACAATTCATTCGGCAAATTCGACTTTGTCATGGCTAATCCTCCCTTCAATGTTAATGGTGTAGATAAGGAGAAGATAAAAGACGATAAGCGGTTTTCATACGGTATCCCTAAGCCTGACAATGGCAATTACCTTTGGATAGAAATATTCCTGAGTGCTCTCAATGGAAATGGAAGGGCCGGCTTTGTCATGGCAAATTCAGCAAGCGATGCAAGGCAGTCAGAGCTTGAGATACGGCAGAAGATAATAGATAACAATGTCGTTGATGTGATGATATCCATAGGCTCGAACTTCTTTTATACCGTCACGCTCCCCTGTACCCTTTGGTTCTTCGATAAGGGAAAGAAAAAGACAGACCGTAAAGATAAGATGCTGTTCATAGATGCTCGGCATATCTATAACCAGATAGACCGTGCTCATAGGGACTTTCTACCTGAACAGATTGAGTTTATCTCGAACATAGTTAGACTTTATAGAGGAGAACCTATCGAGACAGACAATGGAAGTGCTGAGCTGATGAAGGAACACTTCCCTAAAGGCAAGTATCAGGATATTGCAGGGCTTTGTAAGGTTACTTCGATAGATCAAATAAAAAAGCATGGATATTCGTTGAACCCAGGGCGGTATGTTGGAGTTGCTGACGGACCACCTCCAGAGTTTGATTTCTATGAGAGGCTTGAAGAACTGAATGAGGAACTAAAACAGTTTAATGTTGAAGCAAGAGAGCTTGAAAAGAGAATAACTGAGAATGTTGAAAAAATTATTGGGGCTACATAGCTGTGCCGCTCAGTAAGCAAGAGTTCAAAGATTTTGTGACTCTTCAGAGAGGATTCGATTTGCCCAAGAATTCAATGCTTGATGGACCTTATCCAGTTGTAGGGTCAACATCAGTCATTGGATATCACTGTGAATACAAAGTAGAAGGTCCTGGTGTAGTTACTGGCAGAAGCGGTTCTTTAGGAGAAGTTCAGTATATTGAGGGGAATTTTTGGGCACACAATACAGTCTTATGGGTTAAGGATTTCAAGGGAAACTATCAAAGATATGTGTATTACCTTTTGAAAACCCTTGACTTAAAGAGGTTCAATTCAGGGGTAGGTGTTCCAACACTCAATCGCAATGACTTAGATAAATTAGAAATTGGAGTGCATGATTTCCGTTCCCAACAAGTAATCGCTTCCATTCTTTCCGCTTATGATGACCTGATTGAGAACAACTTGAAGCGGATTAAGATTCTT
>VGWY01000139.1 GCA_016873575.1 Nitrospira sp.
ATAGGGGCCTCTGTAGTCGCCCTTCATATTGCCCAAGAGGAACTTGTTCCGGCCTCTTGCGAGATAGTCAAAAGATATATCGAAATCGAAGCAGAAAAAACAAGAGAGAGGATAGGTAAGAAAATAGCCGAACTTCGGCAAAAGGATGATGTATGGGATCGAGTGATCTTCCAGATGACCAGAGGTGCCAATCCGGCTCGGGAGTTACTCCAAGAGACGGAGAAAGGTACACACGATCTTCTCATAATCGGCCACCGCGAACTGCCAAACATAAAAAAACTATTCCTGGGGAGTGTCTCCTCTCAGGTGGTAGAACATGCTAAAATTTCTGTTTTAGTTGTCAAGCAACTATTAGGACCATCCAAGATCCTCTTTTGCACGGATGGATCCATATATGCAGAGAGGGCTATTAGATTCGGAGGGGAGTTGATGGCAAGGCTTGGCTGTCCGTCCATAGTACTAAATGTCTCACCATGGCTTGACGATTACTGCGAGCGTGTAGCGCAGGGGATTGCTGAAAGAGGGACTAACATTTTGAATAATTTAGGCGTAGATGTAAAATCAAAGTTTAGACTTGGAAAAGATGTTGTCGGGGAGATATCGAAAGAGATAAAAGAAGGAAATTTTGACCTCGTGGTAGTTGGTTCAAGGGGAATTTCCGGGGTTACCAGATTATTACTGGGCAGTACTACCCTTAAACTCATAAATCAGATAAGGTGTTCTATTCTGATCTACAAACAGCCTGTTAGAGAAGATGCAACAACATGATACTCATAATCATAAGGCTCATTCCCATTATGATGCCAACGAGAATACTTCTTTCTTCACCGTAGCTATGAGCTATTGGTATTAACTCTCCTAAACTGATATAAACCATGGTTCCCGAAATGAGTGACAACCCAAGGTAAAGTATACTTTTAGTCAAGAAAGGGATCAATAGAACCGCTGCAAACAACGCCCCAATCGGCTCGATAAGACCAGAAAAAAGAGAGTATAAAAATGCCCGTTTTTGATCCTGTGTAATATAGAAAATAGACATCGAGAGAGAAAATCCTACTGCAATGTTGTGAAGAGCAATAGTTACAGCTATTACCACACCAATTTCCAATGAAATAATAGCAGCAAAAAATATTAGAAGGCCTTCTGGAATCTTGTGGAGAATAATGTCTATGGCCATAACCACATCTCGACCTGATAATTTAAGACCAAGGTTACTAACTTTTTTTTCTATTGCTGTCCGCTTTATCACTATATCAGAGAATAAAAAAGGAAAGACCATGCCAATAATAAGTGCCATTTTGGCCTTGTATGAACCAATAACAGCTATAGTTTCCGGCAGAACCTCAACGAGGGCAACTCCTATAATCCCTCCGGCAGAAACCCCGAGGGCAAAACCAACATATTTGTACTTAGGTCTTTTTGTAAAATGGGCAATGAGACCCCCTAATCCTGTAACCATTCCAGCCAGAAAACTTAAAAAAAGTGCTGTAAGTGCATGATGGCTTTCAAAACCCATCTATTGATCCTGCTCTATTAAGATTGTACGCTACTATTGTCCCGAAAATAACTTTTCAAATCCCCCCTCACCCCCCTTTTCTAAAGGGGGGCGTGGGGGGATTACTAATTCTCATGCTCCTTTGTGCCGACAGGTCGGCATGAACGTTTAGGTTAAATATAAATTAGCGGCTTATAAGACTGATGTAGTTTTCGACTAAACAATTCATTTAGGAGAAAAGCCACTATGAGGAAGATATTACAGACTGGAAGAAAAAGCAAGGTCAAAAAATAGATGTTAGAGAAGTAATAGGTTTACTATAATAATCCGGGGAGGCAGTCTTGAAAAAGGATATAGTCAAAATATTAGAAAAAAAGACTGTTTGGGAAGGCAAGTTCCTCCGGTGTGTCCTTACCACATATATTGATTCATATGGCATTGTAAGGCAATGGGAATCATTTGAGAGAGTTAATTGCAAGGGGATAGTTGCCATAGTACCAGTAACTGATGATAAAGAGGTGCTCCTGATAAGACAGTTCAGGCCTCCTGTCAATGGCTATGTCATCGAATTCCCCGCAGGTCTGAATGACAGAGGAGATACACTTGAAGAGGCTGCAAGGAGAGAACTCCTCGAAGAGACAGGATATTCAGCAAAGGAAATGATATTTCTCACAGAAGGGCCTATGTCATCAGGTGCGTCGGGCGAAATCCTGACGGTATTTCTTGCAAAAGGTATTGCCCTGAATCACCTGAATCAAGTTCAGGGTCAGGGTCAAGGCGTTGGGAAAAGGGATGAGACTGAAGATATAGAAGTCCTGAAAATTTTGATAAACGATCTCGATTTCAAATTGTCTGAATTTCGGGCAGAAGGAAACTATGTTGATTTAAAAATCTTTGGTCTTATCGAACTTGCAAGAAAATATTTAGCCTTTTGATTTTATCCTCATAAATCTTCTCTTCCCAACCTTAAATAAATAACTCCCCCTCGCCAGCTTTCCATCCGGGTCATTATGCCTTTCATCATCAATGGTAACCCCACCCTGTTTGATGAGCCTGATTGCCTCACCTGTGCTTGATGTTAAACCGGAAAGCTTCAAAATCTTTGGCACCCACATCTCATCATCTTCCCATTCGAATTCAACGACAGGGATTTCATCAGGCAGTCCTTTCTCTTTAAAGATATGCTCAAATTCTTCCTTTGCCTTGAGGGCTGCATCACTACCCCAGTATCTTTCAACAATCTCAAGTGCAAGGTTTTCTTTGACATGTTTTGGATGAACCTTATTCTGTTCCATTTTCTCTTTTAATAAATGGAGTCCTTCAAGTGAGATATGGCTCAGTAATTCATAATACCTGAGCATGAGTGTATCAGTGGTTGACATTATCTTGCCGTACATTTCTTTCGGTGACTCAGTGATGCCGATGTAATTCCCAAGGCTCTTTGACATCTTCTTGACTCCATCAAGACCCTCAAGTAATGGCATTAGAACGAGACACTGTGGTTCATATCCGTATTCTTTCTGGAGTTCTCTACCAACAATGAGGTTGAATTTCTGGTCTGTACCACCAAGTTCCACATCAGCCTGAAGTACTACCGAGTCATACCCCTGTATTAATGGATACATGAATTCATGGATGCTGATAGGATTCTGATTGACCCATCTCTGTTTGAAATCTTCCCTTTCGAACATCCGTGCAACAGTGTATCTGCTCGCAAGACGTATCATATCCTCTGCTGTCATGGCAGACATCCATTCTGAATTAAAGACAACCTTAGTCTTTTCAACATCGAGGATTTTAAATATTTGTTCCTTGTATGTTTTTGCATTTTCAAGGACTTCTTCTCTTGAGAGGGGTTTTCTCATCTCGCTCTTCCCACTTGGGTCGCCTATCATGCCAGTGAAATCGCCAATGAGAAATATCACCTCATGTCCGAGTTCCTGGAATTGACTCATCTTCTCAAGAAGGACTGTATGACCGAGATGGATGTCAGGTGTGGTAGGATCAAAACCGGCTTTAATCTTGAGCGGTTTTCCACCTTTCCATGAAGCTTCGAGCTTCTCAAGGAGCTCCCCATCGTTGATTACCTCAACAACGCCTCTCTTGATAATCTCAAGTTGCTTTTCGGGTTGTAGCATAGACAGTATATTAAAACCTGTGTATGACTGGCGTCAATTGCCAAAGCATACTTCACCTATTCCAATCAAAAGTGAGCTAATTTCTTAAGAACGTGACCTTTTAACTGGCTCGATGCTTCTAAAGAAATCCTGATCTTATTGGCTGGATAAATCTAAAGGAAAGTCTACTTTCGTCCCCCTATGTTGCCAAAACCACTTCTTCCCCTTGAAGATTCTCTTTCACGCCTTTCACGTGGTTTTGCTTCATTTACAACAATGTTTCTGTCCAGAAAGGGTTTACCATTAAACATGGTGATTGCCTTCATTGCGTCTTCCTTTGAAGACATCTCCACGAAACCAAACCCTCTCATTCTGCCTGTAGCTGCATCTTTGATCAGTCTGGCAGAAACAACTTCACCTGCTTGGGCAAACAAATCCCCCAAGTCCTTTTCCGTTGCCTTGAAGGAAACGTTTCCCACATAAAGCCTTGTACTCATCCTTCCTCCTTTGATTTTGTTACCATTCCTAAAATGGTTTTCTAACTATGCATGATACAGAAACCATTTGTCAAGCAAATTTCATCGGTTTTCCATCGGTATTTCAGAGAGCAATTTTCAGAGGGCAAACGTTACGAAAGTCCCAGAGCAATTCTAAGTGCTTCATCCAGCAATTGTATTTTTTCAGGAGAAAGCGACCCGACAAAATGTTTTAAGGATGTTTTTGGAATGCTGATAAGTTCATCACAGTGAATGCTGCTTTCGTGTTTTAACCCCTCCTCAATACCAACCCTTACTTGCGTGGATAACCCATCATAACTCGAATAAATCGGGGCAGAGATTACTGTTGAAAACCTTGAATCAATGAGCACCTGACGGCTCACTATCACAAACACACGAAATTTTTTGGGATCATAAGAAGTGCCTTTGTATACCCGGTAAAGGTCACCACGCTTCATAAGTCTACCTGATATGAAAGGACATCCTCTGCTTCCCTGTTGAGTTTATCAGCCTTTTTATTCAGAATATCAAGGTCCTTCAAATTCCTTTCTGCTTGTGCCTTCCTTTCAATATAGTCCCTTATTGCCTCCTCAATAAACTCTGACCTGTTTTTTTTCATATCAAGCAATTCGTCAATAATGTGGATCAGCTCTTCAGAAAGGGTTATAGATGTCTTAACTTTCATACTACTAATATACTACCTTTATCTTACAATATCAACTACTACCTTTTGGTTGGTAAGAAGGATAAAGGGTCTATCTGCTCACTGCCCTGATGACAAAATACATTTTGAATTTAGGATTTTCTCCAATATATACTATAGGCATGAGATGTAAAGTCTGTGGCGGGAAGATAAAACTTATTATTGGTTGAAGGGCTGTGACCCTCAACTGCATAGACTGCGGTAAGCTTTTCCCTCTGAAGGAATATATTCATGAAATTGACGAAGAGATGCTGGAACGTATCTCCCTCCGCCCATCCGACAGGGTGTGAAGCTCCCGACTAAAAGTCGGGGCTCCCATGCAAGGAAAATATTTTCATAAAGCTGGCTTTCATCTCCGACTGAAAGTCGGAGCTTTCAGCCAGCATTCATGTAAACACCTGTAACTGCTTTATTTGCAATCCTTATCTGCTAATTACCCTGATTACATTCGGGACAAGACGGAGGCTGGATTCATCAGCGGTTCTGACAAAATATTTTGACTTTGCAAGCCAGACCCCCAAATGACCTAACATTCATTTTTAGGCATATATCAATTTGCCTTTTGGTCGTGGAATAGGACGGTTTAACTCTGTTGCAGTCTCAATCCATTCCTGTATAATAACCTCAACATTTGCAAGTGCTTCCTGATAAGTTTCTCCGTCAGCCATACAGCCTGGTAATTCTGGCACCTCTGCAATATATGCCTGATCCTCATCGCTCCAATAAATTATTATCTCATACCTATTCTTCATGCTCTTCCTCCAACTCTAATTTATATTTTAGTATTAGAGTCCGTACTTGTTTCACCTGATAAGGCTTTGCTTTTGAACCTTTCGGTTGCAAATTTAAAATTTCGTCAATATTATCTTTTGTAAAAATATGGTGATCACCCTTAATCCTTTCATCAAATTCAAACCTTTTCAGCAAATGGCATATGTCTGAAAAAGGAATATCAGCATCGGATGTGCCTCTTAAAATTTTTATCAGCAGCTTTTCGTACTTTCCCATATTCTTGTTGAATTATAACAAATTTCCCCATTTTTATAGATTTCATTATTGGGAGAAACACTCAATCGCAGATTATTGGGATTATCTTGTAGAGTGTGATGATACTTTCAAGAGACCAAAGCTCAGACCTGCAACCCTGAAGTTTGATCCAATTATACTTTAAAAAATAAAGATGCTCGCAAGAAAAAGGGGAGTCTATCTACTCACTGCCCTGATTACCTTCGGGACAAGGCGGAGGCTGGATTCATCAGCAGCTCTGACCTCGGCCTCCAATCGGTGAACTGCATAGATAGTCCATATGCCAAATAGTACAATGGAAATAAAAAATATGTCTTGGAGAGTTAAGTCAAGAATTAAGTATGGTGTCCCCCGAATTGGCACTTCTAAAATACAATAAGCAAGGCAGAGAACTTATTTGCGAGCAGGACAGGGAGGGGATGCAAAAAGCAGAAATTCTTGATGGAAGCTATCTGCTGAAGACAGACCGGGATGATTTGTCTGCCGATGAGATATGGCGGATATATATGACATTGACACGAGCCGAGGCAGCCTTTCGCTCTATGAAAAGTCCGTTATCCGAACGTCCCATTTTCCATCAAATAGAGCGAAGGGTTGAAACCCATATCTTTCTTTGTGTGCTTGCATATCATCTTCTGGTGGCAATCGAAAATACTTTGCTGGACAAAGGCATTCACACCTCATGGTGGACTGTGCGGCAGACTTTAAAAACACATCAGGTCTGCACAATTGTTCTTCCTACAACGAATGGCAAAGTGCTTACTATACGCAAGGCGTCAAAGCCGGAGTCGGAGCATATCGAACTATACAAACTGCTTGGGATATCCTCTGAAATCATCCCTCCCAGAAAAACTTGGTTTTCTAAAAACAAGAAATAGTGACTAAACTTAGACCTAACCTATTGATATTATTCATTTCTTGTCACTAAAATGCGGAAGTTGGGCTACGCAAAATCAGGCGTTCAACTCATTGTTGTTTTTGTACCGTCACATACTCAAGAAAGACTTCGGCGACCACAGATGAGGGCATCCTGAGCATCCATGACGGAAAGGGAAAGAAGTCAAGAACCGTTCGGGATCAGGCCAACTGGGAGAAGTCAATCTTCCGGGCT
>VGWY01000140.1 GCA_016873575.1 Nitrospira sp.
AAAAATTAGAATCGATCGGAGCTGATGCTCCGGTCTACGATGCTATTGAAAAAATGGTTGACAAAAGAATCAGGTCCTTATTGGTAAAACCCAGAGATGAAAAAGATGTTTACGGAGTCATTACCGTAAGGGATATTGTTTACAAAGTCCTCGGAAAGAATCTCGACCCGAATAAAATAAGAGTTGGAGAAATTGCGTCAAAGCCGTTGGTTTGCATTGATAGAGATGTGGATATAACTCATGCTATCAGTTTAATGACTAAGTTTAGTATTAGCAGGGTTTTTGTAAGTGACGGGAAGGAAATCATTGGGATTGTTGCATTATTAGATGTTATGGCTGCTTCATTGATAGAAAGGGCAAGAGGTGGTCATGGTGCTTGAAAAGGTATTTTTCGGCGGTAAAACAGAGCAAAAGGTCATAGAAAATATAAAGAGACACATAAAAATCCTCTGTTCCGCAGCAGACTGTTTTAAGAAGGCCATTGAAGAGCATGATAAGAATCTAATGTTTTGTGTTCCTGATCTGGAGAGGGAAGGGGACAGTATAAGGAGAGAAATAGTTTCAAATATCTATGAAGGGGCCTTTTTACCATTTCTCCGTTCGAATATATGCAGATTTGTTGAAATAGTAGATGAAGCCTTTGATGTACTGGAAGACGCTGCCTATGAGTTTGAATATTTAGGTCCGAAATTAGATGAAGAGATAGAGGATGATTGTATTAAGATTGCGGATATAAACTTAAAGATGTGCGAGATGCTCTCAATTGCTTTTGAAACATTGTTCGGCAAGGGAGATTTAAGGGAGAAAAGCCTGGCCATCAGGATCTATGAGAAAAAAGTTGATGAAATAAAAATTGATTTGATTAAAAAGCTGAGAAAAAAAGAGATAAAAGACTTCTGGGAAGGCGAGGTACTCTCAGACTTCGTATCGTATCTCACACATGTAAGTGATGTCATCGAAGATGCAAGTGATTATCTGTACATAATAAATGTAAGTTTACGATGATTTTACATATTGTCATTGCGAGCCCGCCAGAGGCGGGCGTGGCAATCCGACGAAGTCGTTGCGAGGGCTTTAGCCCGTGGCAATCTCATCTGAGATTCCTCGCTTCGCTCGGAATGACACAAAGTGTCAGCTTGCTTCGTCGGTTGATACGACCTCCTCGCAATGACCCACCAACAATGCATTTTATTTATTATGACCTTTTACAAGGATGACAGAATTCATTCCAATCATAGCCTGTGTTTTCATAGCTTTTGGTGTCGGTTCAAATGATACATCAAATGCCCTTGGAATATGTATCGGTGCCGGGATAATAAAATTACGCAAGGCACTGATTTTATTTGGATGCTTTGTTCTCCTTGGTATCACGCTTCAAGGTCAAAAAGTAATGAAGACAGTTGGGAAAGACCTGTTAGAGGTAAATCTTTCCATCTTAAGCATTGCCTTATCAATATCTGCCATTTTAATCATCATTTCTAACTGGAAAAAACTACCCCTTTCAACACATCAGGTAATAATCGGAAGTTTAGCAGGTTCTGGAGTTGCATCTGGAGCAGATATAAATTTTGCATCCATTTTAAAAATCTTTCTGTCCTGGATCATATCTCCTTTAGCTGCTTTTTTCTTTGCCTTTTTCCTCTATCGAATGATGGAAAAGACCATCTCAAAACTCTCCCTATTCAATATCGAAAAAATTCTGAGAATTCTCTTGCTCATCAGTGGGATTCTCATCGCATATAATACCGGTGCAAATGAACTTGCTACTGTTTTAGGCCCGGTCATTCATTCCGGATTAATCAGTAAAATGCATGCATTTTTTTTAGGTTCACTTTTCGTTTTTCTCGGGGCTATCACCTTAAGCCACCGTGTAATTGAAACAATTGGCAAAGGAATAACCGTATTAGACCCTTATTCAGGATTTGCTGCGCAGTTTGGGGCAGGCTGTTGTGTATTACTCTTCACTTTTCTTGGAATGCCTATCTCAACCACTTATTGTATTATTGGAGGGATAAGCGGTGTAGGGATGGTAAAAGGGATGAAGACGGTCAGGATTGACCTAATTAAAAAAATACTTGTGAATTGGGTTCTGGCTCCATCTTTAGCCTTTTTCATCTGTTTTGTAATAATGAAGATTTTGAAATAAAAGGGGAAGATTAAATGGGTATTGAATCCTTAGCAACGGAGACATGTTGCCTTCATCTTGAGAAAAGAGTAGTGGAAAGGATTAGCAGAGGGATTTCTTTCGACAAAAGGCCGGATCTTGTTTTATGGATATGCCATTTCCCTCTGCATTCTTTATCAGGCATCCAATGCCCTGTCATTACCAATAGCACTCAATGCCCACATAATGGCCCTTACGGCAATAACTAAACCTTCCATTTGCCCCTTTTCTTCCTATGGGCTTCTACCTCTCTCCTCTTTTCCTCAAACCCTTTCTTCCCCATCATCCCATATGTCAGATTTTTCCCCTCTTCCACACCTGGCTGATTAAAAGGATTTATCTCATAAAGGAATCCTGTAAATGCTGTTGCAATTTCAAAGAAGTGCAACAACTGTCCCATATGATATGCGTCAATCTTCGGAATGGTAATTGCCATGTTCGGCCTCTTAGCCTTTGCAAGGGCAAGTTCTGTGGCTTCTTCTTCTGCCTTGATAAGCTCAGACAGTGTGTGGCCCGAGAGATAATTTAGGCCTTCTACATCCTTAAATACAGCAGGCATTTTTATATCAAGGCCATAATCATTAACCCTGATGAAAACCAGAACCTTGTCCTGTGGGCCTTCAATCCACAATTGTAATTGTGAATGTTGATCTGTTGTACCTAAAGAAGGATACGGTGTAAGACCTTTATTTTCTTTCCCAAGACTCTCTGCCCAGAGCTGGCAGAACCATTCTGAAAGAGGTTTTAGACTGTCTGCATATGGAACCATCACATTGATAGTCCTCTGTTTTTCTCTCTCCATTAAATAAAGAAATGTTCCAAACAGATATGCAGGGTTTTTCCATATATCAGGTCTGGTACATCTGTTGTGGATTTCCTTTGCACCATCCAGTAACTCATCTGATTTTATACCAATAACCTCTGCAAGTAAGAGACCGACCGGACTCAATACAGAATATCTGCCACCAACGCCTGAAGGTATTGGAAGTGACAATAAACCCTCCTCTTGAATAATCCTCCTGAGATTTCCCTTTTCAGGGTCTGTGGTTATGACGAATTTTTTTGATGCCTCTTTGCCGAGCACCTTTTCCATCTTTTCCCACAGAATCAGGAAGGATGCTGCTGTCTCAGCAGTACTGCCTGACTTGGATATGACATTAACCGAGGTTGATTTCAAATCTGCAAGAGAAAGTATATGTTTTAACGTCCTCGGATCAACATTGTCATAGATAAACACCCTTGGTTTTTTCTGCAGATTATGGAAGGGACTCAATGCCTCAAGTACAGCCTTTGGTCCAAGCGCAGAACCACCGATCCCGAGCAAAAGAAAATTTTCAGATGTCTTTCTGATATACCGTGCAATCTTTTTTATCTTAGACGTATCCTGGAAAAGAAGGTCTAAGAATGCAAGCTCTGGCCATAGCCTATCCTTTATCTGCTTATGTGCGCCTTCTATTTTTTCTCTGAAATTTTCTACTGCGCTTTTCGAAAGTCCGTTTCCACCAATCACATCTTCCATCATATTTGAAAAATTAAGCTCTATCATTCTTGCCCTCCATTTATGCCTTCTTTTGAAACCCTCCATCCTTCTTTTAAAATCACGATAAAAACAATCGTGAAACCGATAAGTACACCGAAGATATTAATGAGCTTATAAATGATAAGAACCGTGAGGATAAAGGCAATCATGGTGAGCCTGAGAAGGCTGAAGAAAATGATTCCTGCTGTTGGCTTTTGTGTTGTAATAAGGCCCTGAACCCCCTTTGCAAGACCTCTGAGATTTGCAAGCCCAAGGGTGCCTCCGATAAAAATACTTACGGGAAGTTTCTTCCACTCAATGAATGCTGCAATGATACATATTGGCAAGAGGATAAGAAGTGACTTTTTATAAATCCTTTTTACGAGAATCATTATCCGATTTTTTCGCCATCCTGAAAAGGTCCCTAAAGCCTGATATGATACCAAATATAAGGAAGATGATTGTCAGCCAGGGAGCAGTATGCACACCAACCCATTTGTCCATGGCATAATCAAGTCCAATTCCCATCGCAAGACCAATCACTGTTGAAATCACAAGATTCAGTCCCGCAGTGCTTGCCTCGAGGATCTGTCTGAAAAATGGTTTTTCTGGCATATAATTTCCCTGAATATTCAATTGTAACACAGACGTGGTTATTGGTGATTGGTTATTTAACTTCTAAGAAAGACTCGTACGCTGCCTTTACAGTCTTCTCTATATCTTTTCCTGTATGGGCAAGTGATATGAAACCAGCCTCAAACTGTGAAGGGGCGATATAGATACCTCTCCTGAGCATACTGTGGAAGAACTTTGAAAATGTTTTTGTATCTGATAATTTTGCACTTGCATAGTCAAAAACATCTTTATCCGTAAAATATGTGCAGAACATGGTGCCTGCCCTGTAGAACTTCGTCTTGATACCTGACTTCTTTGCGGCATCCACCAATCCTTTTTCTAAAGTCGCAGCTTTCTGTTCAAGATTTTTATATGTGTTTTCCTTCGAGAGTATCTTGAGTGTCTCAATACCTGCTGTCACAGCAAGAGGGTTACCTGATAAGGTACCTGCCTGATACACAGGCCCTTCAGGTGAGACCATTGACATAATTTCCTTTCTACCTCCATATGCCCCCACTGGCAAGCCGCCACCGATAACCTTTCCGAGACAGGTCATATCAGGTTTAATGCCATAGAATGCCTGTGCCCCTCCGTATGAAACCCTGAAGCCTGTCATCACCTCATCAAAAATAAGGACGATTCCGTATTCGCTGGTTATATCTCTCAGAGTCTCAAGAAAGCCGGGACGCGGAAGAACACATCCGATATTTCCAACAACAGGTTCAAGTATCACACATGCAATATCTTTCCATTCCTTATTGATTAATTTCTTTAATAATGGAATGTTATTGAATGGCAGCGTTATGGTATTTCTTGCATAGGACTTTGGAACACCAGGACTATCTGGAACCCCAAAGGTCGTTGCTCCAGAACCAGCCTTAACAAGCAGACCATCAGCATGACCATGATAACACCCCTCGAATTTTATGATCTTATTCCTTCCTGTAAATCCGCGTGCCACCCTGATAGCACTCATTGTTGCCTCTGTGCCTGAGTTTACCAACCGCACTTTATCCATTGAAGGGTATGCCTTCAGAATAAGCCCTGCAAGTTCTACTTCTAACGGTGTAGGCGCACCATAACTAGTACCCCTTTCTGCAGCTTTCTTAAGGGCATTGACAATCTTTGGATGTGCGTGACCGAGTATGAGGGGACCCCACGAAAGGACATAGTCTATGTAAGTATTCCCATCTACATCATACATCTTTGAGCCCCTGGCTTTATCAATAAAAAGTGGATTACCCCCGACCGCTCTGAATGCACGGACAGGGCTGTTCACACCACCAGGAATAAGTTCTTGAGCCTTCTTATAGAGTCTCTGTGATTTTATCCATTTCATCTGAAAAACACCTCCCTGAAAACATTGCTACTCTATCATAAAACCCTTTATGTGTCAAAAACTTTGCACTTACCTAATTATTGTGCTATAACATATAAGCTTGAATTGGGTAGGGATAATTTGTAGCCGCAGGTTTTACAGATTGCCCAATTTTGTCATTCCTGCGGAAGCAGGAATCTATTTCTTTGCTTCTGGATTCCCACTTTCGTGGGAATGACATTAAGGAATTATCAAGTTAAATTAACTAAAGGAGGATCTGATGAAAAAAGTTGCTATTGTAGTACTAACCATCTTTCTCATGTTTGCATGTGCAAAAAAGGAAACACCGAAAGGAACCTATCTTGCAAAGGTTGGTAGTGGAACAATAACTCAGGCAGATTTTGAAAGAGAAATGAAGAGTTTACCTGTCTTTGCACAAAAGATGTTTGAAGGGACCGAGGGGAAAGAGAGATTTCTTGACGAGCTCGTAAAGAAAGAAGTCCTTTATCAGGAGGCAGTAAAGAAAAACCTCAACAAGGATGCTGAATATCTCAAAAAGGTAGAAGATTTTAAAAAGATTACCCTTGTGAGTTTGCTCCTTGAAAAAGAGATAGAGGACAAGGCAAAGGTTACAGACCAGGAGGTAAAAGATTACTATGATAAAAACAAGGCAGATTTCGCCCCTATCAATCAAATCAGAGCAAGTCATATCCTTTTGAAGACAGAAGCAGAAGCAAAAAAGGTATTCGAGAGACTTAAGAAGGGTGAAGACTTCGCTCAGATTGCAAAGAAAAGCTCTATTGACCCTGGATCAGCAAAAAAAGGTGGGGATCTCGGATACATTTCAAAAGGACAAATGGTACGCGAGTTTGAAGCTGCAGCACTGAAACTCAAACAAGGAGAAATCAGCGAACCAGTAAAAACACAGTTTGGCTACCACATTATTAAGGTAACTGATAAGAAGATGGGCAACGTCATTGATTTCGAACAGGTAAAGGATCTTCTTTCACAGCGTCTCTCAGCAAAAAAACAGAAAGAGGTTTTCGATTCTTACATGGAAGGATTGAAGAAAAGCTATAAAGTAGAGATAAACAAAGATGCACTCTCAAAACTCACTCCTCCTGTTCAACAACCTGAGCAAACTGGAGAACCCATGGAAGCACCAAAACAAGAAACAAAAGAGACACCAAAGAAAAAGAAATAACAACAAAACACATGTGGGATGTAGGCAGGGCATAGCATTTTCGCTCATTCTCAGTCGTATTTGAGGGGACTGTCCCAGATTTACGGACGGAACAAAACGGAACAAAGTGGAGTCGTAGAAT
>VGWY01000141.1 GCA_016873575.1 Nitrospira sp.
GACTCATCTCGAATATGTCCTTTCCTGCCATCTCGCCTCCTTAATCAAAAAAGAGGCAGTATAGCATCACACGGAATAGGACATTTCTACTTTGGCAGATTAGGACATTTCTATTTTGGTATTACAGTCGGTATCCCCAGCGGCCTCTTGCTGCCATCCGTCTTCGGGATGTATACCCTTCTGACAGGCTTGGCCTTGTAAGTCTTGTCCTTCAACTCCTCCGCCATGCTTTCAAGATACCTCTGTTCTCCTCCTTCAATCTCCTCAATGCTCTCAAAGGTTACTCCATCTACTCCACTTGCCCCTTTGTTCGCTCTGACAAGTTTATAGGCGTGGCTCAGGATGTCCATCCTGTAAACCTTGTCATAAAGAAGATAGAATCTGAACTCTTTCTCCTGCTTGGCCTTCTGATATAGTTTCCTCTGAAGTTCCCGAATCTTTTCTGGAGTTTCCAGCATTACTGCAATCCCCTTTCCTTTGCTCTTTCAGAAACATGATGAAGGTATTGCCCCTTCCCTCTTTCAAGGTTATGTTGTCCTTGAAATGCTATCGGTACTATGGGCAACTCCGACTCCCTTACAGACCTGATGGAACTTCGTTTCCTTATATCCCTCAGTTGTCCCCTTAATGGCGGGGCATCCGTAAGGGTCTCCCGTGCTGCTCCGTCTGGCTTCTCCTGCGTGTCGCCCCTGCTACCCCGGAAGCCCACTTGTCGGTTTCGGCAGTTTTCGTCAGGACAAGTGTTTCAGCCTTCCCCATCTGACCACAGGGTCGGCAACTCCGTCTCAAGTTACGAGGCTACTTATAGGTTCGCTTTCGCTGCAACCCGCAGGTTTGCTCAACTCACTTAATGAGTCTTTGTCAGAAAACTTAATGTTTCGGATTGCTCCTAACATCTTCCTCAAGCTACGTGGGTGAACTGCCGAATTCCCACGGTTGGACTTTAACCAACAAGTCATACGGCATACACGGCATACGGTCAGGTCTTGCAATAACACCTTCTTTATTTTTTTGTCATGCCAAAGCCACTCGGGATAGAATTTTAAGAAAGGAAGGAAGAAAAAGGGGACGGGCTATTTTGTAATCATGCTCAAAAGCGGAATTATCCTCTGACATGACTAATGTGCTGTCCTATAATTAACTTGTCATTCCGAACTTGTTTCGGAATCTTAGTAGTATAGAAAACATTAGACCCTGAAACTCGATGCGAGTCTTCGCTGAGAGTCGCTACGACGAGTTCAGGGTGACAAAAGTGAGGGTATTTAAGATGAGTCAATTTGCAATGGTTGAAGACCTTGTTGCTCTACGCGTGCACGCTCAACAGATACCACTCATATGTCTTCCTGATACCATCCTCAAGGCTTATCTTTGGCTTCCATCCAAGATTCTTGATTTTACTCACATCGAGTAATTTCTGCGGGGTACCATCCGGTTTAGATAAATCATGTTTTATTTCTCCTGTAAAACCTACTATTTGTTTTATAAGCTCTGCGAGGTCCTTTATCTTGATGTCCTTTCCAGCCCCGATGTTCACGAATTCTCCAATATCCTTATAATCATACTTTTCCATCAAAAATACACAGGCATCTGCAAGATCATCCACAAACAGGAATTCCCTGTAAGGCTCACCGCTTCCCCAGATCTCAACGAATGTTGGAAGTGACGAGTGATGAGTAACGAGTAAGGAGTTTTTTATATGAGTTGTTTTAATTCCAAATTTTGCGAGGAAATTAAGAATATCTGAATCTTTTAATGTATCAACATCATGTGTATTGAGCGGATATTTTTTCAAATCACTTCTTATAGATGCAAAATCTTTGTTTTCTAAGCACTTCCCAAGATGCATTTTCCGTATGAATGCAGGCAGGACGTGTGAGGTTTCAAGGTCAAAGTTGTCATTCAGTCCATAAAGATTCGTGGGCATGACAGAGATGAAATTGGTGCCATACTGTTCATTGTAGTACCTGCAGAGTTTAATGGCAGCAATCTTTGCAATTGCATAGGGTTCGTTCGTTGGCTCAAGGGTGCCGGTTAAAAGGTATTCTTCTCTCATAGGTTGTGGGGCGAACTTTGGATATATACATGAAGAGCCAAGATTTAAGAGTTTCTTTACACCATTCTTGTAAGCTGCATGAATGACATTGCCTGCTATCAGGATGTTGTCATAGATAAATTCTGCCTTATAGGTATTATTTGCCAGAATTCCCCCAACCTTTGCTGCAGCTAAAAAGACATACTCAGGTCGCTCCTTTTCAAAGAATGCCTCAACATCAGATTGTCTTTTTAGATCAAGTTCTTTACTGGTTCGGGTAATGAGATTTTTATAGCCAGCCGCCTGAAGTCTTCGCAGGATAGCAGAGCCGACAAGGCCACGATGACCTGCGATATATATCTTTGCATTTTTATCCATTATTCTGTGCTTAATCCATGCTGCCTACTGCAAACTTCTTACTGCTTACTTTGTTGTTATCTTATTCTTCGTCCAGTCTATTCCTTTTTCAGAGAGTATCCTTTTCCCTTCGCATGGTGGATTGACACCGATTGATTCCATATCTGCATCTACCATAATCTTTACCAGCTCTTGAAAGGTGACTTTTGGCTCCCATCCAAGTCTTTCTCGTGCCTTTGAAGGGTCAGCAAGGAGAAAGGCAACTTCCGTAGGCCTGAAATAGCGTGGATCAATCTCTATCAAGATGTCTCCAACTTGAAAGTCTGAGGCTAAATCTGATTTTAAGGAACGAACAAAGCCTTTTTCATCGATACCACTGCCTCTCCACTCTATTTCAATCCCTGCATAGTGAAATGCATGCTCTACAAATTCCCTTACTGAATGGCTTTCACCTGTGCCTATGGCATAATCATCAGGCTTATCCTGTTGAAGTATGAGCCACTGGCAAACTACATACTCAGGCGCAAAGCCCCAGTCCCTTCTGGCATTGAGATTACCAAGATAGAGCTTTTTCTGTCTGCCAGCAACGATATGTGCGATCGCCCTGGTTATTTTCCTGGTTACAAATGTCTCTCCCCTTCTTGGTGATTCATGGTTGAAAAGGATTCCGTTACAGGCGAACAGGTTATACCCGTCCCTGTAATTTACTGCCATCCAGTAGGCATAGACCTTTGCCGCTGCGTAGGGACTTCTTGGATGAAAGGTTGATTTTTCATTCTGTGGTGGCGGGGTTGAGCCAAACATTTCTGAGGAAGATGCCTGATAGAACTTTGTTTTAATTCCACTTCGCCTGACAGCCTCGAGGAGCCTTGTTGTCCCTAATGCTGTTATGTCCCCTGTGTATTCAGGCATGTCAAAACTGACACGAACATGACTTTGGGCACCAAGGTGGTATATTTCATCAGGTTGTACATTATAGATAAGATTTGCAAGCTGCCCAGAGTCTGACAGGTCACCGTAGTGGAAAAACAGTCTCGCACTTGGAATATGGGGGTCAACATAGAGATGGTCTATCCGCCCTGTATTAAAGGTGCTTGCCCGACGTATGAGACCATGAACTTTATATCCTTTTGATAAGAGTAATTCAGCAAGATATGAACCATCCTGCCCTGTAATACCAGTAATAAGAGCCTGTTTCATTCGATATATCTCCTTTTTAGACTCTAAGTAACTATTGTTCATCTAATTTCGGTTAAGCCAATATCTCATATTCTATGTGCACAAACAACAAGATGTCAATTTTGCAGATTTGATATAATCTGACATATGCTAAAATCATGATACAAGGAGGTTATGATGGCAAGGAAGGCTTTAATAGTTGGTATAAACAAATACAAAATCCCTGGATCTGATTTGAACGGATGCATAAACGATGTGACGAATGTGAGGGATATCCTTCTGAAGTATTTTGGCTTTGATAGTAAAGAAATAAGGGTATTGGTAGATGAGCGGGCAACGAAGAAGACCATCCTCTCTCGTTTAAAATGGCTTGCAGGCAAGGCAGGGAAGGGAGATAAATTGCTCTTTCATTATTCAGGTCATGGCTCTCAGATAGTGGACAGGGATGGTGATGAACTGAAGGATAGAATGGATGAGATCATCTGTCCCCATGATATGGACTGGGATGGAAATTTTATCACGGATGATGATTTAAGAAAGATATTCTCTGCTCTTCCCAATGGGGTTAACTTAGAGGTGGTACTTGATAGCTGTCATTCGGGGACGGGAACGAGAGAGATGATTGCTATTGGCAACTTACCGATTGAATTATCCTTGAAACCGAGATATTTGCCACCTCCTGTTGATATAGCCTGCAGGGCAGATGATGATATGGAAGTAAGAAGGCTCTTGAGGGGAAGCAATCCTTTAAACCATGTGCTTTTTGCAGGATGCAGGGATAATCAGACATCAGCAGATGCATATATAAAAGGCAGATATAATGGGGCATTCACCTACTACCTGTGTAAGCACCTGAGGGATATGCAGGGGAATGTTACAAGGGCGGAATTGATAAAGATGGTAAGGGCATCATTGAAGTTCAATGGATACGGCCAGGTTCCCCAGCTTGAGGCACCAAAAGGAGAGAGGAGCAAGAAAGTATTAGAGTAAGGAGGTTATGCCATGCAATTATTTTTAGTCGTAGCCTTAATTTTAGCCATTCTTGTTGTCATTTTTGCAGTTCAGAATGCTATACCAATAGTAGTAAAAATTTTTATCTGGAAATTTGAAGGATCCTTAGCTCTGGTGTTGTTATTGACCCTTGCCCTGGGAGCTGTCATTGGGTTATTGGTATCAGTGCCTGCAGTGATAAAAAGAAGCTGGAAGATCTCAAATCAAAATAAACAGATCGAGGAGATGGAAAGAAGTCTGCAAAGGAAAACTGAAACACCGCCATCAACACGACCAGAATAAGCAGATCATCTTCAATGCCTTGCTGAAAATTCTTCCGAGGTGGTATGCTTACCTATGAATTTATCACATGTTCAGAGACCAAGCCGCTATATCAATAGTGAAATTCATTCCATCCATAAAGAATCCTTCATAAAAGTTGCTCTTGCATTCCCTGATGTTTACGAGGTCGGGATGTCTCATCTCGGGCTCAAAATCCTTTACAAGATAATAAATGACATTCCCTATGCATCTGCCGAAAGGGTATTTTCTCCATGGCCTGACCTCGAGGCTGAGATGAGAGCAAAAGGGATACGCCTTTCATCCCTCGAATCAAACCGACCATTGAAGGATTTCGATATCGCTGGCTTTAGCCTCCAGTACGAACTTTCTTATACAACGGTGCTGAATATGCTTTATCTCGGTGGCATCCCATTAAGGTCATCAGATAGAGCGGATTCAGTGACTACTGACTACTGGCCACTGATAATTGCCGGTGGACCATGTACTGTCAATCCTGCACCTATGTCCCCATTTATTGATGCATTTTTAATCGGGGATGGCGAGGAGGCTGTAAGGGAGATACTTGATACATTTTACAGGTGGAAGGAATCCGGAGACAGGGGAAAGCAATCCTTGCTTATTGCACTCTCTGATATTGAAGGATTGCATGTGCCTTCTGTTCAGCGTTCAAAGTTCAAAGTTCAAAGTTCAATAGTTACCCCCCCTACTCCCCCCCTTAGTAAGGGGGGGCAAGGGGGGGTCAGGAGGCGTATCATCCAGTCCCTTGATGATGCCCCTTACCCTGATAATCCAGTTGTCCCATACACAACAATTATCCATGACAGGGTCAATATAGAGGTTTCGAGGGGATGCTCAATGGGCTGCAGGTTCTGTCAGGCAGGTATGATTTACAGGCCGGTTCGTGAAAGGAGCCCTGAAAGAGCCATCGAACTCGCAGAGCAATCCCTAAAAAATACAGGTTACGAAGAGGTTGCATTTACATCCCTGAGCGCTGGAGACTATAGCTGTCTTTTACAGGTTGTGAGGGAATTTAACAAGAGATTTGCAAAGGATAAGATTGCCCTCTCGCTTCCCTCTCTTAGAGTAGCAGCAATAAACCGTGAACTCCTGAGAGGGATTCGTATGGTAAGAAAGACCGGTTTTACGATTGCACCTGAGGCAGGCAGTGAGCGGCTGAGAAGAATAATCAATAAAGACTTCTCTGAAGAGGACTATGAAAAGGCCCTCAGGACACTCTTTGAAGAAGGCTGGCTTAACCTCAAACTCTATTTCATGATAGGGTTACCTTCAGAGACAGAAGAAGATATAGAGGCAATTCCTGAGATGGCAATGAAGGCGCTGAAAATTGCTAAACAGTATACAGGGAGGTATGTCAATATAAACATAGGGGTATCCCCATTTGTTCCAAAGCCACATACGCCTTTTCAGTGGTATGGGCAGGCTATGACTGAGGAACTAAGAAGGAAAAGGGACTTTCTCAAGGATGTTCTTGGGAAGAAAGGCTTGAAGGTGAAGGGACATGACGTGGAGATAAGCCTCCTTGAAGCTACTTTTTCCCGTGGTGATGCAGGACTTGCACCGCTTATCGAAAAGGCATGGTCTTTAGGTTGCAGGCTCGATGGATGGTCAGAGGTCTTTGACTTCAGGAAATGGGAAATGGCAATGAATCTTACAGGTATTGATGCATCAGAGTATGCGAGAAAGACCTATGAAAAACACGATACTTTTCCCTGGGATACTATAGATATCGGGGTAACAAAAGAATTCCTCTATAAGGAAAACGAGAATGCCATATCAGGGGAAATTACACCTGACTGCAGGAAGATCTGCCATAGCTGCGGACTGGGATGTAATCCCCCTACATCCCCCTTTAATAAAGGGGGACAGAGGGGGATTACAGAAAAGGGGGGCAAGGGGGGATTTGAAAAAGGGGGGCAAGGGGGGATTACTCGTAACCTATCACTAACTACAGATATACGTCGTTTTAAGCCCGTACGCATCAGGGTCAAATTTTCAAAGACAGGGAGATTG
>VGWY01000142.1 GCA_016873575.1 Nitrospira sp.
CGACTAAAGCAATTTCTTATGGTTTTGGTTTAAGAAACCGATAACCCTCATATCTCCTTCTGTGCATAAAGCGCTGCTCCATAAGCAGCATGTATGAAAGGGTTTTTATGAACGTAAATTTTCCTTTGCAAACGTTCCTCTAAAATGTTTTTAAGGCAGTTATTTTGTGCACATCCACCCGTAAAAACGATATCATCTTGAACATCAACCCGTCTTATTAAAGAAACAACCTTATTTGCTATAGATTCATGGATTGCATAAGCAATAACCTCTCTGGTTTCTCCTTTTGAAATCAGGCTGATAACCTCTGATTCAGCAAAGACTGTACACAAACTATTTATTTTAATGGTTTTGTTTTTGTTGTTGCAGAAGACACCGAAAAGTTCCAGATCATATTCAAGAGCCTTTGCCATGATTTCAAGGAATCTTCCTGTACCTGCTGCACAGCGGTCATTCATTTCAAAGTTAATGACAGTTCCTTCTTCATTCAGACTTATAACCTTTGTATCCTGGCCACCAATATCTATAATTGTTTTGCAGCGAGGGAATATTGCCTTTGCACCGCTTGCAACTGCCTTAATTTCAGTAATAGTTCTGATATTACCATGGACTTCGAGCAAGTATCGTCCATAACCTGTTGCCACGAGCTTATCCGGTTTATTACAATTAAGCATCTCCTTACAGATGGATAAGGGGTTGTGTCCTGTGTCTCTCTTTTGGAATTCAAACAGATGGTTCCCATCTAAAACTACGTATTTAATATACCGTGAACCAATGTCAATACCAGCAACCTTCATGCATTTACACCCTTCCCAATCATTTCGAGGAATGCATCTATGCGTGTTTTTAATTGTCCCATATCTTCCATACTGTAATCAGTCTCAATCCGTAAAAAGGGGAGACCCATGTTTTCAGCAACTTTCTTTGCCTTGTAAGCTTCTACCATATACGGTGTGCAGAACTGGATGGCATAATGTATAATGCCATTAGCATGTAATTGGTTAGCCAATTCCTTGATATTTTCCATACGTTCACTATTCGGAGTAAAACAGGCACAGTTGATAGTCATATAACGATCGGCTATCTTTTGGAGTCCTTCTTCAACTGAAGAAAAATCTTCGTCAAGAAGTGAACTGAAATTCCTTTCCCCAACACATGACTCCTCGCCAACTACAATTGCACTGCTTTTTTCAATAATTGCATGAAGTTTCCAGTTAGGGATAGCCATAGGTGATCCAGAAATGAGTATCCTGGGGACTCCTTTTTCAATCACACCGGTTGCAGACTTTACCCTTTCCTCAAGTTCATTACAGAGATCGTTCACCTTTGCGGTAAATCGCACGGGGTCATCATAAAATGCAACCTGATTTATCAGGAGGGCATCAAGCCCTGAGATTGGTGAAGGGTCATTTGACCGTAAGGCTGATAATCTCTTGAGAGATCTTCTCTTTTCATTAACAATCCTTGCTCCTTTCTTAAGTGAGTCAAGAGTAATTTTTTTACTGCTAATCTGCTCGATTTTTTCCGCAAATCTCCTTACCTCATTCCGCCAGAGTAATCTCCCATCTTCACCCTTTTTGTTCGGAATCTCCATGACATACATTTTCCCTTTTGTTATTTCATCAAAAATCTCATATGCCTTTTTCTTGCCATCACAGGTCGTCTCCCCAACAATCAGATCAGTCGTCTGCACATAAGGACATAATCCGGCAAGTTTAAAACCCATGAATGCCTTAATAAGTGCACAGGTATTTCTTGGTATATACTTTTCGGCTTCATCTGAACCGACTTCTGCCCCGGCACAAAGACCTATACAGACACCATCAACTGCAAGTATAAGTTCTTCAGGCACATAAACACAGAACGTCCCTATAACTTTTTTCCCCTCTTTTTTTGCCTCAATGATTTCCTCGATCCTGAGACCATGTACTTCTGAAATAACAAAATCGAAATATTTCATACCCTCAGGACGGTTCTTCTGTGATAAATAGATGTTCTTATATGCGTCTGAGAGAACACCGAGCAAGCCGTCATGCGCTTCGAGATTCATTTCTAAATCACTCCACATCTTTTTATAGTCTTTTGACATATTAGCCTCCTTAACGGTTTATCTAATTTTGATATTAAATCTTTGCATAGACAATAGATATAGTTCAAATAGTAAATATCTATATAAAAATATGAACTTATAGGTTTTGTTTTAGAGAGTATGGAATTTATTGATATTATTTTTGTGGCAGATTCAGATGTTTTTTATTACTCAGAGGACAGTCCCGATTCTACGACTCCACTTCGTTTCGTCCGTAAATCTGGGACAGTCCCCTCATGTCTATCGGTATGTTCACTGAATCAAACAGAGCAGTGTTAACTTTATTTATTGAACCTATTAATTATAACATAATGTATTGATATTATCTATTAGAAATATAAATAAATTCTATGTATTATTTAGGTGAGGGGTATGGGGCTGGCGCCCCACATGGTCTGCAAAACCATGATATGGTGAATGACAGTAGCCGTTGTCGGGTTCGATTCCCACTACCCCTCTCCATTTGATGATAGCATAATATATTTTTCTTAAAAGAGACAACTGAAAATGCAAAATATAATCCTTGGAACAGCAGGGCATATTGACCACGGAAAGAGTGCACTTGTGAAGGCGCTGACAGGAATAGACCCTGACAGGCTGAAGGAAGAAAAAGAGAGGGGTATGACGATAGACCTCGGTTTTGCAGATCTCAAATACTCTGATGGCTTAACCGTTGGTATTGTTGATGTACCCGGACATGAAAGGCTCATTCGGAATATGCTTGCAGGTGCTGGCGGGATAGACCTTGTATTATTCGTTATTGCTGCTGATGAGAGTATAATGCCACAGAGTCGCGAGCATTTACATATCTGTAATCTTCTCAAGATAAAATCCGGTATTGTTGCAATTACGAAAACAGACCTTGTAGATAAAGAGTGGCTTGAACTTGTAGAAGATGATGTAAAGGAATTCATAAAAGGTACATTCCTCGATGGTTCTCCCGTAATACCTGTTTCTTCAAAGACAATGTTTAATATTGATCTGCTTAAAGAAAAGATAAAAGCGGTTGCAGTGACGATCGAACCAAAACTCACAAATGGTATTTTCAGACTTCCAATTGACAGGGTCTTTACATTAAAGGGTTTTGGAACAGTTGTCACAGGGACTGCAGTCTCTGGAACCATTTCTGTTGGAGATGCTGTAGAGATACTTCCGGTCGGAATAAAATGTAAGGTAAGAGGTCTCCACAGTCATGGTAAATCCATACAGACAGCATATGCAGGCCAGAGAGTTGCCATGAACCTTCAGGGAGTTGAGAAGGAAGAATTAAAAAGGGGGGATACAGTTGTATTACCTGACAGATTTATTCCTGCAAATATGATTGATGCACAAATAAAGCTCCTTCAGAATGCACTTGTTATTAAAAATAGAGATGATGTACATTTTTATCTCGGCACTTCAGAAGTTATGTCAAGGATTGTTCTTTACGGAAAAGACATTCTCAAACCAGGGGAAGATTGTTATTGTCAATTCAGGCTTAGGGAGCCTGTTATAGCAATGTCCGGAGACAGGTATGTTATACGGAGATTTTCACCGATGGAGACTATTGGTGGAGGAGAGATATTTGACCCAACATCATATAGAATGAGTCACAAAAAAAGTATGGAAGATTTGATGATATTAAGGGATGGTTCTCTGTCAGAAAAAATATCTATAAAGGTGAAAAGGGCTGGTATTCAGGGCATTACATTTGCATTTATTGAAGGCTGGATAAATGAAGACACTACATTAATAAAAGAGACAATAAATAACCTGAAAGAAAAGGGTGATGTTATGCAATTCGGAGATACATTGATTCATAGCAGTGTCTTAAATTCTTTCAGGGAAATTGTGAAAAATATTTTAACCGATTATCACAGAAAAAATCCTTTAAAGATCGGGATGCAAAAAGAAGAGAGCAGAACAAATCTGGGCATGGACCTTAAAATCTTTAATAACGTGATTACATCCCTCAAAGACATTATTATAGAAAATGAAATAGTAAGA
This sequence comes from Nitrospira sp., assembly GCA_016873575.1. Taxonomy (GTDB): domain Bacteria; phylum Nitrospirota; class Thermodesulfovibrionia; order Thermodesulfovibrionales; family SM23-35; genus VGWY01. Next base: position 4,076 of record VGWY01000142.1, read on the forward strand.
CTTGCCACTTTCAGGGTAGCTCTATCTCAGATAGATGAGACTTTAAAAACACAGATATTCACAACATGGATGCTGGTTGAAAGCTCCGACTTTTAGTCGGAGCTTCACTTTGAGGATCGTCGTTTCCATGCCTCAAACCCACCTTCATAGTTTCTGGCGACAGGCAAACCGGCAAGCTGATGAACAAGCCAGGCATAACCAGACCGTATTCCCCCTGTACAGTAATAAACTATAGGCTTCTGCAGATCAACACCATGTTTTTGTAAAAGTTGCTTGAGTGCATCCGGTGAAAGGGGGCGTTTATCCTTTCCGGAATAAAAGTCCGTCCAATTGATATGTATTGCACCTGGAATCTTGCCTTTGAGCCATTCTAAGGTTGAGCGGGTATCGATAAGAGTAAGACCTGATTTTGTTTTTTTGAGTTCTTCGGTTGCAATATCGAACTGAGGGTTTAATCTGACCTGATAACGGCGTGCCGGCATCTTTACCTTTGATGATACTGTTTCAAAGGGAAAATTATTGTTACGCCATGCCTGGATTCCACCGGCCAGAACCCTTATGGGGCCTTTATGTCCAAGCCATGCAAACACCCAGCAATTCCAACCCTCTCCACCCCAGCTCTTGTCAGTATCTCCGTAAACAACAATGGAGGTGTTTTCATCAATCCCCATCTCTCCGAGGGCCTTTGCTAAGTCTTTTGGAGGCCATACGCGGTACGGTATTCCATTCTCATCTGTTCTGGTATAATCTTCCCAGGAAAATGGCAACGCCCCGGTAATATGTCCGGCCATCCATTCAGCCCGTGGTCGGGCATCAAGGATGACCCAACTCGACAGATGCTGTTTTAAAGTGATGGTCTCAATAAGGCCAAGGTTTATGGCGAAAGCGATGTTATTGGAAAACAGATAAAATGTGACTATGGAAATAAAAAGAACGAATACTTTTCCAAATGTACCTCTGCAACAAGTTCTTACATGGGGACTTTCATTGATCATTATAGCCTCCTATTCCTTTTTAGCCTTTCAGATAGATTTACGTGTATCAATGTGATCTATCTCGGGAGAGACGTTTTTTAAAACAGATGGCAGTGCCAGTGCTTCATTTCTAACAGGCATGATAAGTGCTGTTATTTTCCCTGATACATGGTTGGCAACATTGGTAAGCAATGCTTGTTGTTAAATTAACCTTTTTCTCATGAAAGATATGCCGGGGTATTTTCTGCCCTAAGGTTCAAAAATCTTGATAATTCAGATAAATGCTTTTCGGCTTCCTTCTCGTCATTGAAAGACAGTATTTCTATGGAAGCGCGGGGGCCCAAAAAAATTAAAGAATACACGATACTTAGATAGCCTTCCTCAATTGGTACTGTTTTAGTAGAAATCTTAATTGCGTTAAAATCAGTTATCGGTTGAATCGTGTTCTTTTTGAAAAACAATACCCCCGACCATTTATTGATTATTTTGTCCCTGCGATTTATTTCTAATACTTTTTTCTTTGTTATAAGAAGAGATATAAACACTACAATAAGCATGAAAAACAAATAATGATCTTGATCTAAATCCATGTTATTTTGTATGGCATGAAGGACAAAAAAGAGTATAAAAAACACCAAAAGGATACTCCCGATGATCGGGTTTGCCGGCTCTAACTGATAAGTCCAGATATCTTCTGTTTTCTTATATATTGGTACTTTCATCAAGTTCTTCAGCATGTGCTTAACTTTTAGTATTATTGCTATTGTAATTATTCATATGTCAAATAGATATTAGCTATAATTCATCAAACACTTATTGATAAAAGTTATAAAAGGCTCTTTCGTAAAAAAGTTGAAAAGCGTTTTAATAACCACAGAGACACAGAGGCACGGAGATTGACATATAAAAAAGAAATCATATAAAAAAAATTAATATATTCAAGCTTTTTTGTGTTTATAATAAATAAAAGAGAAATTTGTTCTTATTCTCGGTGTCTCTGTGCCTCAGTGGTTAAAAGTTTTTTTTCAATGTAAATACGAAAGAAGGTTATAAAATGTTGCTCCTATAATTTGGTAGAATACCCGGGGTAAATCGGCATTATGATAAGAGTGGACATTCCAGGAACAGGTTTGTTTGAGTTTGAGCATTTCGTCACTGACTTTTCAGGAACGCTCTCTGAAGATGGTGCATTGTTGTCAGGAGTCAAAGAGAAGATCAATGAGCTGTCTGAAAAGCTCAAGATACATGTGCTAACTTCTGATACTTTCGGGCGTGCCAGAGAAGAACTGAAAGTAGTCAATTGCACAATTCACGTGCTTGAAGGGGAAGGGCATATAGTTCAGAAGGAAAAGTACGTAATTAATCTTGGTGCTGACAGGGTTGTTGCTCTCGGGAATGGAAACAACGACGAACTGATGCTTAAGGTTGCAAGGCTTGGTATCGCTGTATGCCTCAAAGAAGGCTGTTCAACAAAGGCCATTCAAGCCTCCCGAATATTTGTAAAGTCTCCGATTGACGCCATGAACCTGCTCATTTTCCCAAAGAGGCTCATTGCCACCCTGAGAGTTTGATATTTTAAAATACATATTTCGTAAATTTACTGACAGGAATCTTAAAGCGTGTAAAAGAATTTAGGTGAGGGTGAAAAGATGAATACACCCTCACCTTGAAAAGAGGGAATAATCTATTTGACTTTATCTACCGGATAATCAGCTTCCACCCATCCCTTTATTCCGCCAGGATAGCGATAGACATTCTTATAACCAAGCTTGACCGCCCACATAGCCCCATTGTGGCTACGAGTGCATTTGGTAAAACCACAGTAAATTA